>JAJYOO010000102.1 GCA_021796155.1 Chloroflexota bacterium | reverse complement strand
GGCTGAAATCCCGGAGGCGTTGATAATACGTGAACAGCGACGGCGTCGCCAATGCCAGCGGCAAACGATTGACTGCGCCCAAAAGATAATTTGCATAACGACCGGCATTATCTGATGTGCCGCGCGCCGCGAGAAAAACGTACGAAACGTCGCGCGACTTGATCGCCCGCGCAATTTCCTCGACGGTTTTTCGCTGAGACGTTACAAGATTCGCGAGACGTTCAGGCTGTTCCAAAATTTCAGAATGCAAAGGCATGCTTCCTCACAAATCCAAATGATACCCCATCGGGCACAAACCTGGAATCGCAACAGGCAGGCGGCCGTAGAATTTTTGTTGTCCAAACAGCGCTGACGCCAACGCGTTCATCGAAGGCTCAAGGATCGAATACGTACACACAAACGTCACCGCTTCAGGAAAAGCCATCAGATCATACGGAAGCCGCATCGCCACAACGATAACCGGCTTGCCGCTTCCCAAAACTTTACGAACCAATGCGCTCTGGCCGGAATTGTTAAACGCATTCAATGTGGCAGCCACAATTAAATCATAAGACCGCGTTCTTTCAACAACAGAAACAATTTCGTTTTCCGATGGCGAATGCGAAACGATGAACTCATCCACATTCAGATGAAATGCACGAAGAGCAGAAGCCAGATTCGGAATGATATAAGACGACGTATCAGCCGGTGTAAGATCAATTGGCTTGGGGACAATCACTGCGATTCTTTTCCCGGACCCGAGGCGGAGCGGCAACATTCTGGCTTGATCCCGCACAAGAGTAACGGAACGCGCCGCGATCTCATCAGCGACTTTACAATGGTCCGCACAACCAACAACGTCTAAATTTAATCCAGTCTTTTGATTTATTACCCATTCTTTGAGCGAAGCAATTCTTTCGGCAGATGTTGCCAAATCCTCGCGGGAAAGCGTCCCATCTTTTGCAGCCCGCATCAGACTCTCGTGAACGAGTTGTTGATCTTTTGGGTCAGTTGTAATCAATAACAAGTCAGCGCCAGCCTTTGCCGCGCGGACAGCATTCGCGCCCAGGGCTTCGCCTTGCGTGATGGCATGCATGTCCATCGCATCGGTAATAACAACGCCTTGAAATTTGAGTTGATCGCGCAAAAGATTTTTCAAGATGGCAGGCGAAAGTGTGGCGGGCGGCGCGTCAGAACCGTCAATGGCTGGCAAAGCCAAATGCGCGGTCATCACCATTTTCGTCCCGGCCCGAATCGCAGATTCAAACGGAGGGAATTCCACTTTGCGGAGACGATCCAATGAATGAGGAACAACCGGCAAACCCAGATGCGAGTCGCTGGATGTGTCACCGTGGCCGGGAAAATGTTTGGCGCAAGCCGCGACACCCACAGATTGAATCCCATCCAGCATGGCAGAAGCCATTTCCGCAACCATTGCGGAATCTTCACCGAACGAACGAGTGCCAATGACTGGATTTTTCGGATTCAAATTCACATCGCAACTTGGCGCGTAATTGACATTGACGCCCATCGCCGCAAGTTCACGTCCAAGCACCTCGCCCGCGCGGCGCGATAAATCTGCCGAACCCGTTGCGCCAAGCGCCATGTTGCCCGGCAATTGCGTTGTGCCATTGCCGACCGCCATTAATTGTCCGCCTTCCTGATCCACGGCAATCAGCAACGGAGGAAGCCCCGCTTCACGCGCCGCATCTTGCAGCAGAGTTGTCAAATGTTTAACTTGTTGTGGGTTGTCAACGTTGAAACTTCTGAAAAGTGTAATCCCCGCAGGCTTGATTTTTTTGATTGCGTCACGAATTTCGGGTGATAACTCATCTTTGCCGCGAAAAGCCAGCATCAATCGCTGGCCGATCATTTCTTCAATTGAATTTTCCACCACTCATCCTTTCACCGCGCCGGTCAAACCGCGCACAAATTGCCGTTGAAGCGTGACAAACAAAATCAAAATTGGGATCACGGTCATGACCACGCCTGCCGCAACGCCACGCGTATCGGATGCGAACATTCCCTGCAAAGCTACAAGTCCAACTTGCAGAGTCATGCGTTCGCGCGTGTGAAGCATCAGCGACGGCCAGAAGAAGTCATTCCATTGATTGACAAACGTAATGATCGCCACGGTCGCCAGCGAAGGTTTAACCAGCGGCATCAAAATGCTCCACCAAATCCGCAATTCGCTTGCGCCGTCAATCCGCCCGGCATCAATCAAATCGTTTGGCACGGCTTTGAATGCCTGGCGAAGCAGGAAGATATTAAAGACGGTTGCGAGACTCGGAAAGATCAGAGCAATGATCGAATCGTAGTAATGGAAAACGTTGACAGCCAAAATAAAACTTGGAATGTAAGTCAATTGCGGTGGAACGATAAAGGTTGCCAGCAGCAAATAGAAAATCGCATCACGTCCGCGGAAGTTCATCTTGGCAAATGGGTAGGCGGCCAACGATGTAAAGAGCAAATTCAAAACAACAGTTGCAACCGCCACAACAATGCTGTTGATAAAGAAATTTCCAACCGGCAATTGATTCCAAACCCGCACATAATTTGCAAAAGTCGGATGTTGTGGAAGCAATTGCAGTGGAATGGCGGCCACCGAATCCTGCGGTCCCTTGAGCGAGGTGGTTATCACCCAAACAAATGGAAAGACAGTTACAACGGCAATCACGCACAGGACGATGTACCAAAAAATGGTTTCAAAAACCCGGCGAGTTCTTATGCGGGGGCGCGGAGTTTTCGCCTGTGTGCGGTTCATGACTCAGTCTCCGTGCCGCTCTCCAGCAGCCGGATATTTGCAATGGAGAAAGCGAGGGTAATTATCAAAAGCACCATCGCAATCGCGGATGCCATTCCAGCGTGATGATATTTGAAAGCCTGCTGCCATAAATAAAACACCATCGTGACACCACTATTTAGAATTCCGCCCAGGCCGCCGGTCAAAATATAAATTTCATTGAACACTTCCAGCGCGGCGAGACTCGAAATCACCGCAACGAACGTGATCTGCGGCCGAAGTCCGGGAACAGAAACGTGCCAATGTTTCTGCCACGCATTGCATCCGTCAATCACCGCCGCGTCATATAAATCCTCGGAAATGTTCTGGAGTCCGGCCAGAAAGATCATCATGTAATAGCCGAGTCCCATCCAGGTGGTCAGCAACATTGCAATTGGAAGTGTGTAAGCTGGCTCGGCAAGCCACTGGATCGGTTCCTTGATCCAGCCCAATGAAAGCAGGAGACCGTTGAGCAGGCCGTTTGTATCCAGCATGAGTTTCCACGAAATTCCTACCGCGATGCTGCCGCTGATCACCGGGATGTAATAAAGTGCGCGAAAAGCATTGATGCCGGGAAGTTTTCGATTGACAATAATTGCAAGGATAATGCACAGAAAAATCAAAACGGGCGTGACGAGCAAATAGATGAATGAATGTGCGAGAGCCTGCCAAAATACAGTATCGTGAATCAATTGCTGGTAATTCTTTAATCCAGTCCAGATGGGCGGAGTCACAATACTGTAATCGGTGAAGCTGTAATAGATCACCGCCACGATGGGATACAAAACAAAGACGCCGATCACGAGCAAGGCAGGTGTTAGAAAAAGGTACGGAGTGAACATAAATTTTTTGCCCATGCGAGTCTCCGTTTGGGCTGGCCCTCTCAAGAACAAAAGAAGGCCAGCCGATTACATCGTATTATCCTCGTGCGTTACGGAAGTAGTGCGTTGGCTTTCGTAACTGCGTCGTTCAACGCGGTTTGCGGATCAACACCGTTGAACAAAGCTTGCTGAATCGCATTTAGAACGATTGTGTTAACGTCGGTCTTGTGCGGGATGGTCGGCACGATGTCGGCATACGTGGCAACGATGCCCTTCGCAAGCGGTTTGGCGCTGTCTTCGATCGCAACCGGTTTGGCTGAGAAGAACGGATCGTCGTAGGAAGCTGGAGTGGATGGATAGATGGAGACGATCTTCGCAAATTCCAACATGCTCTTCGGATTGGTGAAGAACTGCGCCAGTGCGATGGACGCATTTGGATATTTGGTCTTCGCGTTGACAGAGATGCCCATTGAACCCTTGGCAATCACGCCAGACTTTCCTAAAGGCAGGGGCGCGACAGCCAAATAACCATACAGACCCGGATTATTCGCGCGCACATCACGGATCAAGTTCGGAGCCGTCTGGAAGAAAGCCGCCTTGCCGCTCTCAAACAAATCGAGTGCGACACGGTCTTGATCGGTCAGGAGCGCGGTCTTATCAACAGTTCCAGCCTTGACCATATCCACGTACATTTGAAGCCACTTTACCGCATCCGGTGAGTTGAACGTGAATTGCTTGCCGTCATCGCTGATGACTTTTACATTGCCCTCATAAACCATCTGCGATAGAAGATCGTTCACGCTCAAGCGGATATCGCAAAGCGTTCCGGTCTTATCTTTGATCGTCTGGCAAAGCGCAGGAAGGCCGTCAATTGTCTTCGGAAAATCTTCCACCTTCAACCCCGCCCCGCCCGTGTAGGTCACGTTGCCGCTTGCGTCTGTTTGCGGTGTTCCGGTGTAAATCTGCGTATTGATAAGCTCAACCGGGATGCTTTGATACCACGGGAATTGATAGTTGACACCTTTGACCAGTTGTTCCTTCCACAAGCCGGGGAAATACATATCCTTTACACTCTGCGGAACTTTGTCATCCAGCGGAAGCAGCAAACCCTGGGTTGCGTAATCGCTGACCCAGCCTTCGCCTACAGACAGGTTAATCACGTCCGGCGCATTGCCTGCGGCAAACGCATTGTTCAAATCCTGTTGGAAGGTTGCCTGATGATCTTCCCATTTGACCGTTACACCAGGATAAGCCTGATTGAAGCGGGCAATGGTGCTTTTGATGTAATCATCGAAAGTCGGGGACAGATAATATGTCCAGAATGTGATCGTCGCATTCGGTTCGACATTCGGAATAACCGCTTCGGGATTGGGACCCGGAGTGGGGGTCACCTCGACGATTTGAGTCTGGATGACCTGCTGAGTCACAACCTGTGGGGTTGCTACAGCTGCAGGGCCGCAAGCCGTCAGCAAAATGCCGAGCAGAGCCAGCATCGCAAAAATTTTAGTTCGCATGTTTCTTCTCCTTTTAATTTTGTTTGACCGGTCTTGAATAACGGATTGGCAGGAAAGGCGTCTTTTTGCTCATCCTCCTTTCGTTGGGCATTCGGGACGAATAAGGAAATTTGCAGGCATTCAACCGACTCTGAGAATACGCTCGCTCACATCTTGATCAAAATGCTGAATAAGTCCGCGAACAAATTCCAACAGGTCCAATTTATCGTTTTCGATCAACAGCGTCATATCCATGCAATAGGAAAGGCCCGTAGTCAAATCCACGCCATGCGTTTCGAAATACGTGGCGTTTGCACGGCGGCGTCCCATCGAAGCCAGGTCATAGCGTTTACCGCCCGCAATCTGCGAATCAAAAACACCCAACAAAGCGGCCTGCAAATTCTCGTGCTCGGAAACGTCCATCGGCGACTTATCGGAATCCGCCATCCAATCCAGTGCGCGCCAGACCTCACACCCGAACAGTTTTTTCGGGCGTTTTTCCATTGGCAGGCCGCGAATTGCAGCGATGACTCTCAATGCGACGCTCACATGTGTATCGTGTTTGTCGGCAAGATTGTGTGTATAAACAAATTCGGGATTGGCGGCATCAAGCAATGCGACCAGGTCATCAACCGGCTCTTTTCTCGACACGTCCTTCACAATTTTGCTTGGATAATCCAACATAACTTGCGCCGCATATTCGCCGACAATTGCCGCCTTGCGCTGTTCCGTGAATCGAACCAGCCGCATCTCCTCATCCGAGTAATCTTTATACAAACCATCGCGCGGCGAACCGCGTCCATCGGTAACGACCGCGCCGGTGAACCATTTATCCTTTTGCTGGAAGCATTCCAGGATCGGGCGAGCTGCCATGATTTCAATATCATCTTGATGTGCGGAAACACACAGGTGAGTCGTGCGCGCCAATGCCTGTTCGGCGGGCATTTGATCAGGGATAAAAACTTCTGACGTGTCGAGATGAAAACGCATAATCGTCCTGTCTACGAATTCAAAGATGGCAAACTTGCTGCGGCAACGGATTGTCCAATGCGCCGGATTTTTTCATCAGGCAAATGAAGTTGAACGCGTTCTGCCAGGTCGGGAAACTCAGATTTCAAAACATTTTTCGCGCCTTCGAGCAATAAATCGCCGCCGCGTCCCGATGTGCAGCGTCCCAAAATCAAAACATGTTTGATGTCATAAAAATCAGCGTAATGTGTGAGTCCGTAACCAAGATAAATTCCCATGCTCTGCCATATCTTGATCGCGCCTTCATGTCCCGTTTCCAATTTATCCTGAACAAATGTGAGTTTGTCCGCGTCAGTCAATTCGGATGGAATTTCAATTCCGGCTTTGGGCGCAAGTCGAAAAACACATTGCTGCGAAAAATACGACGCGCCGCAGCCGCGATCCCCAGACCATTCCTCAACAGACGCAGATGGGTTGTCATCAATCGGCGCAAATGCCAATTCGTTCAACCAGCCCGTGATGTGTCCGTTCATATCCACATAACCCGCGGCCTCGCTCGAGCCAAGCGCAATGCCCAGAATGCCGTTATCTTCGATGGACATCGAGCCAGCCAGCGCCGTCACATCGCCATCGTTGATGACTTCCAGCGGCACGTTCATTTCTTTTTGGATTCGCAAAAACAGATCGCGGATTTCATCAAAGCGATTCGCGGGAACAGATCGAAACAACGAAGCCACCATCGGACGATTATTGATATAGATGCCCGCGGAGCTTCCACCAATCGCGTCCACGCGGGACATTTTAGCGGCCGCCGTTTTCAAAGCTGTGAGAATCTGCTGATAGTGATACGCGGGATCCGCGTGCTTGCGCGGCTCCCAAACCACTTCCTCGCTGTAGACAACTTCTCCATCCACCACCGCACTGGCTTTGCGGTCCGAGGCGCCGAGGTCAAAGCCGATGCGGCAGCCGTCTAAATGGCGGCCAAGCCGCTGTCCGGCCTCGCGCGAAGCGGGCACTTCATCCGGCTCGCAAGCAATGACCGAAAATGGCTTCTCATAAACCTGTTCGCCCATGAAGCGAAAATCAAATTGACGTTCGCCATCGGTGCTGTAAACCTTGCGAATATACTCGCCGATTGATTTCGGCCCACCGATATAAAGTCTGTGTCCGCCGCGCTGCCAGAGCAGAAACTTCACCAGTCTCTCAACATAATGCAAATTCTCAACGGCTTGCGGATGATCTTCTGGAAACACCAATGTTTCATGAACAGAAATTTGATGATCGGCTCGTTCCAATCCAATGAGCAAAGGAACAGCCCCGCTTGCTCGCACAGTTTTTTCAAATGCTCGATTCGCCAAAACTGCCGGACGGAAATCTCCATCCAGCGGAGGGGCAAAAACAGGCCTGGCAAGATTCAACATTGAAGACAAGGCCGCATTCCTCATTCGAGAATTGGTTCCTGCGTAAATAAAAGAGAGTAGCCATCCAGCAAATTCAAAGCGGAGGCCCCCAACATGCAACCGCGGTAATCCAGTTTGGCAATTTCGATGCTTGTGCTCTCTGCAAGTTTTGAAAGTGTCGCCTGGCGGACTTTCTCGCGAACAGCATCCAGCCAACGCTGACCAAAGC
>JAJYOO010000101.1 GCA_021796155.1 Chloroflexota bacterium | reverse complement strand
GTCCGGGAAAATGGCGATTGACTTCCTTCTGAATGAGCGCCTTCAACTTTCACTTTTGCCTTCGTCTCCCTCACTGGCGGGTGCGGAAGTGGAACTGGTCGAAGAGTTGGCGCGCGAGATGCGTCTCAAACGAGCTGTTGATCCAATTGCTGATCGCTATGATTACGTCTTGATTGATTGCCCGCCATCGCTTGGTTTGTTGACCGTCAATGGATTGGTTGCCGCGCGGGACGGCGTGCTGGTTCCCGTCCAATGTGAATATCTCGCGCTCGAAGGACTCGGCCAACTCACGCAGACGATTCAACGCGTCCGCTCGGCTCTTTTCCCGGAATTGAAAGTGCGCGGCGTTGTTCTGACAATGTTCGACCCGCGGACGAATCTCGCGACCGATGTGGTCAAGGAAGTCAATCGCCATTTTCCCGGACAGGTTTTCAAATCGGTCGTGCCGCGCAGCGTTCGTCTTGCAGAAGCGCCTTCGTATGGACTTCCAATTTCGGTGTATGCGCCTTCATCCGTGGGTGCGCAGGCGTACGAAGCATTGACCAAAGAATTGCTCAAAGGCGATGGAATAAGAATTCATAATCAATAATCCGTAGGGGCGATGCATCGCCCCTACATTGCAATTGTTTGGATAAGGAGAATATTCATGCCTCCACGTTCAGGACTCGGAAAAGGACTCGATGCACTCATCCCCGGCGGATCGTCCGCAGCGGTCGAAGGCGGCGTGGCGCAAGTCGCCATCGATTCGATCCAGCGCAACCCGCGCCAACCGCGCCAATCATTCAAGGAAAATGAACTGGAAGAATTGGCCACATCCATTCGTGAACACGGCGTGATCCAGCCGCTAATTGTTTCGCCTGCATCGAACGGAACTTATACATTGATCGCGGGCGAACGACGCTGGCAAGCCGCGCGCCGCGCTGGTTTGAAGATCGTCCCGGTTGTTGTTCGCAATGCAAGTGATCAGCAATTGCTTGAATTGGCGTTGATCGAAAACGTCCAGCGCGCGGATTTGAATGCAATCGAAGAAGCCGAGGCATTCCAACACCTTGCCAAAGAATTTGGAATGTCACACGAGAAGATTGCTACGAGCGTTGGCAAAAGCCGCGTGGCTGTGACCAATACGATTCGTCTGCTCGATGCATCGTCTGCGGTGAAACAGGCCCTAGTAGATGGAAAAATCAGCGAAGGTCACGCGCGCGCCTTGCTTGCGCTGACATCTACAAAGGCGCAGGAAGCTGCATTGCGAACGATTCTTAATCTCGATTTGAGTGTCCGTCAAGCCGAAGCGTTGGCGCGAAAACTCGGAGGGCAGAAACCCGCGTCAAAAAAGAAACCGGCCCGAAATCCGAATGTGAGCGACATCGAACGCCGCTTGCGCGCCAGCCTCGGGACGAAAGTGGCATTGAAGCACGGCAAAAAAGGCGGGACGGTCACCATCCATTATTATTCGGAGGAAGAACTGGATGCCTTGCTCGAAAAACTTTTATAAACTCGTTTAGCAACGCGTCGCGCCATCACTGAAATTATGAAGATTCTTTACAACGCAAAAATTTATACACTTGATAAATCAAAACCAACCGCGTCAGCCATCGCCATTGATCATGACGAAGTTATCGCCATCGGCGGCGATGATCTTCTGAAGGAATTCGACCGCGCAGAGAAAGAAGATTTACGCGGTCGAATTGTTTTGCCCGGCCTCACCGACGCGCATTTGCATCTTCAACATTATTCGCTCGGCCTGCAAAAAGTTGATTGCGAAACCGACACCCTCGATGATTGTTTGCGGCGCGTGAAGGAGCGCGTGCAAAAAGCAAAGCCCTGCGAATGGATTTTAGGTCACGGCTGGAATCAAAATGTGTGGGGCGGCTGGCCGGAGTTATCCGCGCTCGATCAAATTTCACCAAACAATCCAGTTTATCTAACAGCAAAATCTTTACATGCTGGATGGGCAAATTCGGCTGCGTTGAAGTTGGCTGACATCACCGCTTCTTCGCCGGACCCGGTCAACGGCCAGCTCCAACGTGATTCACGCGGTGCTTTGACCGGAATCCTGCTCGAGTCCGCGATGGAATTGATCAATCGTGTTCTGCCTGCGCCAACTGTTGGTGAAATTGCCAACGCTATTGAAAGGGCCCAGCCAATTTTATGGAAGATGGGCTTGACAAGCGTCCACGATTTTGACCGCCGCGATTCGTTCATGGCTTTACAAATTCTACATTTGCAAAACAAGTTGAAGTTGCGCGTGACGAAAAATCTTCCTGTTGAATTGCTCAACCAGGCTTTTGAACTTGGACTCCGCACTGGCTTCGGTGACGATTGGCTTCGCATTGGTTCCGTCAAAGCTTTTATGGATGGCGCGCTTGGCCCGCGCACAGCGGCGATGTTCCAACCGTACGATGGCGAGCCGGAAAACAAAGGCATTCTCAACATGGATGGCGAACAACTTTTTGAATATGGTCGTCACGCCGCGGATGTTGGCCTTGGCATGACCGTCCATGCCATCGGCGACCGCGCCAATCATGAAGTATTGGATGCATACGAGCAGTTGCGCGCTTACGAAACCGAAAAAGGCTTGCCGCATTTGCGACATCGCATTGAACATGTACAAGTTTTGCATCTTGATGACGCGGCGCGGCTTGCGAAATTAAATGTGATCGCATCCATGCAGCCGATTCATGCCACATCTGACATGTTGATGGCTGACAAATATTGGGGTGCGCGTTCGTCGCTGGCTTATGCCTGGCGGACTCAACTCGACGCGGGCGCGCGTGTTGCGTTTGGCTCAGACGCACCGGTCGAGTCGCCGAATCCGTTTTGGGGAATCCACGCGGCGGTCACGCGCCGACGTGCGGACGGTTCGCCGAATCCCGAAGGTTGGCATCCTGAACAGCGGCTTTCGATGCAGGAAGCGATCGAAGGATTTACGACCGGCGCGGCGTACGCGGCGTACGCGGAAAACCGTCAGGGCAAATTGGCCCCGGGTTTCCTCGCCGATTTGATCGTCCTGGAAAAAGACCCGTTCAAATCCGATCCGCAGGAAGTGAAAGATTTTCAATCTTCTGCTACAATGGTCGGCGGAGAGTGGGTTTTGCCCGGTAATTGAAGGGTTGCGTTTTATTAGTGGTTACAGCTTGAGGAGAACGACCTATGTCGAGTACAAAGCCATCATCCCAACTGACTCCTGAAATGCTCGTACCGCGGCTTGGCGAAGCGTTGGTACGAGGCGGGCATATCACCGAATTGGATTTGCAAAAAGCGCTGGCCTATCAGCAAGAAAAAATTGCGGAGGGGAGAACGTATTTGCTCGGCCAGGCTCTTCTTGAGCTGAAACTTCTCGAACGTTCCACATTAGACCAGGCGATCACCGAACAGATTATTCAATTGCGTTCCGCGTTGCAGGCGGCCAACCGCAATCTTGAACAACGCGTCCAGGAGCGGACGGCGGAATTGCAGGAGGCGCTCGAACGGCTTTCCGAACTCAGCCAGATGAAAGCCAATTTTGTCGCAAATATTTCTCACGAATTGCGGACGCCGCTGACTCACATCAAAGGTTATCTTGAATTGATGGTGACGGATTCGCTTGGACCGTTGACATCCGAACAACGTCACGCGCTACAAGTCAGCCAAAGAGCCTCCGACCGGCTGGAGAATTTGATCGAAGATTTGATCATGTTCTCGCTGGCATCGCGCGGCGAGATGAGCATGAAGCAGGAAGCGTTCGATATTCGCCGTCTTGCAAATCTCGCAGCCAAGTCTGCCGTTCAAAAAGCGGACGAGCGCGGCGTGACGGTGCATGTCGTTGCCGATGAGAATCTGCCGTTCGTTCAGGGCGACCCGGAAAAGATCAGCTGGGTATTGAATCAACTGCTCGATAACGCGGTCAAATTTACGCCGTCTGGCGGACGGGTCGTTGTCAGTTTGAAGGAAGAAGGCGCAAATCTCGTGATGATTTCTGTGACGGATACCGGCATCGGCATCCCGTCGAACCGTTTGAGTGAAATTTTTGAACCGTTCCACCAACTCGACGGTTCATCCACGCGCAAAGCGGGCGGCACCGGCCTTGGGCTTTCGCTGGTGCGTCAGATCGTAGAGGCGCACGGCTCGCTGCTCGATGTAAATTCCATCGAGGGCCGCAGCACCACGTTCAAGTTCCCGCTCCTGGCAGTGGCAGAAGAAAAAAAGCAAAAACATTCCACATAATATGTCGGTTGATCCGCAGACGCTCGATTATCTCTATACCATCCTGCAGGCTGTAAATGCAAAGGCCGATTGGAAAGCAGCCCTGGATACGTTGCTGGCTGCCCTGCGCGAAGAATTTGTATATGACAATGTAGCTGTCTATGTGCTTGATTCTGGCAGTGGTTTGGATGTCGCTTATGCGCGTGCGGTGGGACGCGGCAAGAACGCCGAAGCGGATGTCAGTTGGGGCGAAGGGGTTGCAGGCGAAGTCGTCAGTCGGAAGGAAGTGATCGTGCATGAGCCCGGCCAAAATCCAAACACGGACCGGCTTGATCTTCCATATTTGATTGGCTTACCATTGTTCACCGCGGGACGTTTGAGCGGCGTGCTGGTCTTTGTCCGGTTCGGCGGCCCGGCTTATTCCGCGATCCATGTCCGCATGGCGGCACTGATCGCGACCGCGGTCGCGTCGCTGCTGGCGTCCAAAGCTTTGCAGGAAGCGCGCACCGATTTGGAATCCGTGCAGAAGCAAATGCGCCTTCAAGATGATTTTGTTTCCACGATCTCGCACGAGCTTCGCACACCGCTTGGTTTTATCAAAGGTTACAGCACCAGCCTGCTGCGGCAAGATACGAAATGGGATGAAAAAACCCAGCACGAATTTTTGGCGATCATTGATGATGAGGCTGACCGCCTGACTCGTCTCATCGAGAATATGCTCGAGTCAGCGCGCTTGCAGACGAAGACACTTCAATTCAAATTCCAGCCACTGCGATTGGATGCTTTGATCCGTGATGTCACTACGCGGCTTCACACTCATCACAGTGATTTGCAGGTAAAACTTGATTTCGAGAATGTCCCGCCCATCCTCGGCGATGGCGTGCGGCTGTCGCAGGTCTTTGAAAACTTGTTTAGCAATGCCGTGAAGTATGCTCCCGATTCGCCCATCGCGATCAGCATTCGTCGCGCTGGCAAAACTTTGAAAGTGGTCTTTGCCGATCGCGGCCCCGGCATCCCGGAAGATTATCTTCCGTTCCTTTTTGAACGTTTTTATCGCGTCCCTGGACAGGCTACGGTTACTGGTACCGGCTTGGGACTTTATATTTGCAAGCAGATAATTCTCGCGCATCATGGTAAGATTTGGGCAGAGTCCATTTTGGACGAAGGCACAACCTTCTTTATCGAACTGCCCATCGAACCCGCTATGTGATCCGGTTTTCTGTGAAGGAGGCATCATGTCCAAGAAAATATTGATCGTGGATGACGAACCTCGCTACCTCCGTTTGTTGGAGGCCAATCTGAAAACAGAGGGGTACGGCGTTATCACTGCATCGGACGGTATGCAGGCCGTGGACACGTTTTCCGCCCAGCCCGTTGATTTGATCCTGCTCGATATTATGATGCCGCGGCTCGACGGCTTCGGGGCTTGCCAGCGCATCCGCGAGTTCTCCAATGTGCCGATCATCATGCTGACGGCCAAGGGCGAGGAGCAGGATCGCGTCAAAGGCCTGGACCTCGGAGCGGACGACTACCTCGTCAAGCCTTTTTCGGCGACCGAACTTTTGGCGCGGGTGCGTGCTGTTCTGCGCCGCGCGCAGCCTCCCACTGAGCATGGACAGGAACGCTTTTTCACGCACAATAATCTAAAAATTGATTTTGCGCGCGCTGAAGTCTGGAAGGACGACCAGGCTGTTTCCCTGTCTGCCACAGAATATCGGCTGCTCCTGCAGTTTGCTCATAACATCGGAACGATTCTGACATCCGAAGATTTGCTGACCAGCGTTTGGGGTCCGGAATACAAACTCGACAAGGAAATCCTGTGGGTCAGCATTGCACGCCTGCGTCAAAAATTGGAAGCCGATCCTCATAACCCGCATCATATCGTTACGCGTTCAGGGCTTGGATATTTGATGCCGCCACTCGAAGCCTGAAATACTTTATGGCCGGGAACAAGATCCTAGTTGTTGATGCAGACGCTGCGAGTCTCAATTATGTCTCGGCAGCTTTGCTCAAAGCGGGTTATCAAGTTCTGCGGGCTGGCTCAGGCAGGGAAGGTTTGGTTTCTGCCTGGCGGGATCATCCTGAAGTCATCATCATAGACCCCGTGATGCCTGATTTAAAAGGGGAAGATTTTGCGCTTCGTCTGCGGTCCGACGCGCGTACATCCAAAACGCCGCTGATCGCACTCAGCAGTGATCCAAAACAATCGCGCGCTCGTGCCTGCCTCGACGCGGGCTTCAAGGAATATTTGATAAAGACAGGGCAGGCGATCCCAGTTCTGATCGAAGCGATTGGACGACTGACTGGCGCATCCGTTTCGGTGGCGAAAGACGGCGGCCTGTTGATCGTTTTTTTGAGCGCCAAAGGCGGGACCGGCACTTCATCGTTGTGTTCCAACATTGCCATGAATGTTGCCACCAATCAACCGGAGGCGCGCATTGTGGTTGTGGATATGGTATTGCCAATCGGCTCGATTGCAGAAATCGTCGGTTACGAGGGCGATCAAAACCTGGTGACGATTGCGGGAATGTCATCTTCAGAATTGACATCTGATTTCTTCCGCAAAAGCCTGACTGAATTGAGCGCCTGGCATTTCCATTTGCTGGCGGGTTCGCCCGATCCCGAAAGCGGGAACCAGCTTAACGTCGGGAAGATCGGTGACATTGTCCAATCGTTGAGGCTCGCATACGATTTTGTCTTCCTCGATCTTGGACGTTCACTCTCGCGCATCAGCCTGCCGTTGATCGAAAATGCCGACCTCGTTACGATGATCGTCAGCACCGATTTGAGTACGGTCACGCTTACGAAAACGGTCTGGGATTATTTGAAGACCAAGGGCTTGCAGGCTTCATCTGTTTTCACGATTTTGAATCGAGCCGTCGGTTTGGAAGGATTGACCAAAGCCGAAGCGGAAAAGATCATCGGCATTGATATCAAAACAGCCATGCCGTATCTCGGTGGGAACTTCGCGTTGGCGAACAACCAGCATCAACCGATCACAACCAAATTCCCGAATGACACGGCATCCATTGTCTTGAAAGATACATCCCGTCAGATGGCAGAACTCGCAAGACATTTACGTTCGTTATAAATACAAAGCAGAGGCATTCCATGGCGATTGAATACGACGAAAAAGGAAAGTTCTTCACCGATGTGGTGACCAAGGTCGCGGTGCGCGCCACCATCCAGACGACGAATCAATTGGTGCGCGGCAAAGTCCACGTGCGGCAGGGCGAGCGTTTGAAGGATGAATTGGACCGCGATGAACTTTTCCTCGCAATGACGGACGCGGTTATTCTCGGAGCCGACGCACAGGTTGCATTTACCGCGCCTTTCCTGGCCGTGCGCCGCGCACAAATTGTGTGGGTCATGCCGGACGAAGAAACGTCAAAGGAATAACATTCATGGCCCAGCCTGCATCGCCGAATTCTGTTCGTTTTTCCTCCTCTGATCTTGCCAAGCTAAAGCGTTTTCTGATTGACGCTCTTTCGCGTGGGATCGAGAGCGAAG
>JAJYOO010000100.1 GCA_021796155.1 Chloroflexota bacterium | reverse complement strand
ACCGCTCGCCATTCTGGCTGGGCGAGTCTTTGCACCCAATTGGGCCATCTCTATTTTCACAGCTTCGATTTTGTTGGCAATGACTGTCCATCTTTTTGCTTATGAGCGCGGCCGGGATCCGGCCGCGCTTGATTTTATGATTACAGTCGGCGGCTTTGCTTATCTCGGTTGGATCGGCTCATTTCTTTTTGACCTGCGTACATTGCCGGACGGCGGCTGGTGGGTGATGTTTGCATTGCCAATCGTATGGCTCGCAGATTCGGGCGCGTATGCCATTGGCGCAAAATATGGTAAACATAAAATGACGCCGCGTCTGAGTCCGAAAAAATCTTGGGAAGGATATTGGGCAGGCGTTTTTGCCGGGACTTTATATGGCGCATTTTTTGCTTATGCTTATTCAACGTACGGCCCGCTTCACGTGAGTATCTTGCAGGGACTCGAACTTGGATTTGTTCTTAGCACCGTTACTATTTTGGGTGATCTTGGCGAAAGTCTTTTTAAACGCTTCGGCTCCGAGAAAGATTCGGGCGATTTATTTCCCGGCCACGGCGGCGCGTTCGACCGCATTGATTCGCTCATTTGGGGCGCGGTCATTGGTTTCTACTGGATCCGTTTTTTTATCATCAAGTGACTTTCGGAGGAGACGATGAATAATAGCGAACCTACTCGTAACCTTGCGCTGGAACTTGCGCGTGTGACGGAAGCCGCGGCACTGGCGGCGGGTCGCTTCATGGGACGCGGCGACAAGGAGGCTGCCGACGCAGCCGCGGTCAACGCGATGCGGATGGTTCTTCAAACCGTTGATATAAATGGAATCATCGTCATCGGCGAGGGCGAGAAGGATCATGCCCCGATGCTTTACAACGGCGAGATGGTCGGCAATGGTTCTGCCCCGGACGTGGATGTGGCGGTGGACCCAATTGACGGGACTCGCCCTTTGGCTTTTGGCCGCACCAACTCGCTGGCGACGGTTGCCATCGCGCCGCGTGGCACGATGTTCAATCCCGGCCCGTTCGTTTATATGAACAAGCTTGCAGTTGGTCCCGAAGCAAAAGGTAAGATCAATATCGAGAAATCCATCACTGAAAATCTTCAAGCAATTGCCAAAGCTAAACACAAAGATATTGATGACATAACGACGATCATCCTCGACCGTCCGCGTCATGATGCGATGATCGCAGAGATTCGCAAAGTTGGCGCGCGCATCCGCATCATCCCAGATGGCGATGTCGCCGCGGCGCTGATGACGGCCTGGCCCGATTCTGGTGTGGATGTTTTGATCGGCATTGGCGGCACGCCTGAAGGCGTATTGGCCGCGTGTGCATTGCGCGCAATGGGCGGAGAAATTCAAGGCAAGTTGTTTGCGCGCGATAAAGATGAACTGCACCGCGGCCATGAAGCTGGTTATGACTTCGACAAAATCCTGACAATGGATGATCTTGTTTCATCTGAGGATGTATTTTTTGCTGCCACTGGAATCACGGACGGCGAACTACTGCACGGCGTCCGCTACTTTGGCGACGGCGCGAAAACTGACAGCTTGGTCGTGCGCGGCTTGACCGGAACTGTTCGCCAAATTACAGCCACACATCGCATGGACAAACTGCATCAACTTAGCGCTATCAAGTATTAGCGTTGAGTTGCACGATATGAATTTATTTGCCCTCGACGATTTTGTCGAGGGTAAATTTGTTGTGCTACAATCTTTCTCAATATGCAAAAAGTTTTATTGGTATATGACCATCAATGTTTTGTCTGCGATGCGTATTGTCGTAGAGCGCACATCCGCGAGGATGCTGGCGAGTTGCAACGAGTGAATGCCCGCGAATCCAGTCCGATCATGGACGAACTTACTGTGAAGGGTCTTGACATTGATAAGGGTCTGGTTCTCAAAGTCGGCAATGAAATCTATTATGGCTCAGACGCCATCCATAAATTGTCCTTATTGAGTAACCGAAAGAATTTGTTCAATCGCCTCACGTATTGGGTGTTTTCCTCGAAGAAGCTGTCGCATATCATCTACCCAATCCTGCGGTTTTTTCATGACCTGCTTTTGAAGATTCTCCGCAAGGCCAAAATCAACAATTTGAATCTGCCGAACAACGATTGGTTTTGATCCATGCACAAGGGACGATTGGAAGCATTCAGCGACGGCGTGATCGCCATCATCATCACGGTGATGGTGTTGGAATTGAGACCGCCTCCGAGCGCGGACCCGGTAGCGTTGTGCGCGTTGATTCCGGTTTTTCTCAGCTATGTGCTGAGTTTCGTTAACCTCGGCATCTACTGGAATAATCACCATCATTTGTTTCAAGCTGTCCAACACGTAAACGGACGCGTGCTGTGGGCAAACCTGCATTTGTTGTTCTGGCTGTCTCTCTTTCCATTTGGCACAGCCTGGATGGGTGAGAACAACTTTGCCATCTGGCCGGTTGCGCTTTATGGCTTGGATTTGCTGTTGGCTGCCATCGCTTATTTCATCCTCGTGCGCGCTTTGCTTTCACTCCACGGCTCAGATTCCACATTGGCCGTCGCACTGGGCAGTGACTTCAAAGGCAAGATTTCCATTGTGATTTACATAATCGCGATCCTGCTCGCATTCCTGAACGCGTGGCTGGCGTGTGCTTTATATGTCTTTGTCGCGGCGATGTGGCTGATCCCCGATTCGCGCATCGAAAAAAGACTTGCTCATAACGACTGATGAAACCATGATGAAATATATTGCATTCCTTCGAGCGATCAACGTTGGCGGGCATACAGTCAAGATGGATGATTTGCGTAAACTCTTTGAAACGATGGGATTTTCAAATGTCGAAACATTCATTGCTAGCGGCAATGTTCTCTTTGATGCAGAATCAAAAGCTGTATCGGTTCTTGAACAGCAAATCGAAAAGAAACTGAAAGACGTGCTTGGTTATGATGTCGCCACATTCATCCGCACTGAGGCGGAATTGAAGGGGATTGTAAATTACAAATCGTTCCCGCAATCCAAACTTGACGCAGCGACCGCGTTCAACATCGCTTTTCTGAAAGCATCGCCGGACGAAAAATCAAGGCAGAAAGTCATGGCTCTACGTACAGATATTGATGACTTCCGTATTCATGGACGCGAGCTTTATTGGCTGTGCAAGAAGAAGCAAGGCGAATCGACTTTTTCAAACGCGGTGCTCGAGAAAACACTCGGAAAACCATCGACGATTCGCGGGGCTGCCACGATCCAGAAGATTGCCGCGAAATATTAGACGGCAATCCCTTCGTCGAGCGATGTGAGAGTGCCTCGTTGGCATGATAAAATAGCGGGGTTTTGCCGGTCTGGTTTACCCTGCAAAAGGTCCACCAAAGGATGAACAAAGATTCCCTCTTCAACAAAATAAGATCCCTGTTCAGGTATGATGGCAGGTTGGATATTGGCGTCATAATTCTTTTTTTTGTTATCAACGCACTGGTTCTCACCAATTCCATTTTGCATCACCCTAAAATCGGGTACGACGTTACCGGCAATATCAATTACATTCAGATTCTTTTGCATAGATTTCCGGGCCCAAACGATAGCAACGAGTTCTTTTCGCCTCCGCTTCCTTATTTTTTACCATCCGTCTTTGACGCGGCCTGCAATAAACTTGTGCCGGGCACTCCCGAAAATCTTTACGGGATTCCCGTGATTTGGGCGTGTCGCACCTACGACGGGAAATTTGCTCAAGCTCTAAATTTCTTTCTCTCCATTGGCGTCACTCTTCTGCTGCTCATGATCTCAGAACAGATCAAGCCGGGGAATCGTTTTTTCAAAATGTCCGTTCTGATGTTCCTGGTGCTGTTGACAGTTTATTACAAAACATTCTCACAAGTCCGGGCCGAACCCTATGTTGCCTTCTTCGCGACGCTTTCTGTGTATCTTTTGATTCTGATTCTAAAAAGCAGTTCTTTCAGTATTAAATATTCCAGCCTCCTTGGGATTTCGTTAGGGCTATTGGTCTTGAGTCGTCAGTGGGGCTTCTTCTTTTTCCCGGCAATACTTGTATTCCTTGTATTTGTTTTTTTGTGGAATCGTTCTGCGGCAATAAATTATACAAAGATGATCGCAGTCAGCTTTGCGATCAGTGCTCTCGTTGGCGGATGGTTTTATATCCACCTTTATCTTAGCTACGGTTCATTTACAGCGTTTAACATGAAACCGCAGGGGTTCTCATTAGCCAGTCTCCCGCCAGGATTCTTTCGCACAAGCGGCTTGAAGGATTTTCAGATTTTCAAGAATCCCGTGCGCCCTCTTTTCGATAACGGTTTTTTCCCGCTTTTCTATTCCGATACATGGGGAGATTACTGGGGTTTTTTTACGTACCACAAACAGATTTTGGGCTTTAGCGATAATTCCGCAACTGTCGCTCCGTATCTTGGACAGGTCAATTTGTTTTCCATTATTCCAAGTATTCTTTTGTTGCTAGGCGCGGGTTTTGGCTTGTTGCAATTGTTCAGGCGAAATACTTTCTTAGACCCCGGAAAACTCGCCTTAGCGCTGATCATTCTGATTGCCTTTGCATCTCTAGCCGGATTCAT
This sequence comes from Chloroflexota bacterium, assembly GCA_021796155.1. The sequence goes on along the minus strand of JAJYOO010000100.1, from coordinate 3,159 downwards.
GTGGTTTGTGATTAGTTATTTCTCGGCGGATCCATCGGTGCTTAAGGCAACCTACATCATTCAATTATTCATTGCGCTGTTATTTCCTGCTGCCGAGTTCCTTGAGCTGGTTAGGTCAAAAAGTCAGTGGAGCTATTGGGCGATCATTGCTGTGCTGGGAATTGTCTTCGTTCACAATCTTCCAGCCATGATTACAAATTTCAGAATGTTCTGAGTTCGTCAGCATATGATAAAAAAGACGGAGCAATTTGCTCCGTCTTTGATTCTCATTCGCTCTTGCCGCTGGACTTGCTCTCCGCAGTTTTGCTTTCCTTCGCTTCGGCCTTCTTTTCTTCCTTTTTTACCGGCTTTGGCGTATCGCCGGAAGGAGACTTGTGATCCGTGGCGTAGAATCCAGAGCCTTTGAATACCACGCGCACCGGCGAGATGACTTTCTTCAGGCTTTTCTTGCGGCATTCAGGGCAGATTTTGAGTGGTTCATCGGTGAAAGATTGTTGGCGTTCAAATTGCACACCACAGTTTTCACAACGATACGTATAGACGGGCATAACTTTCTCCTTGCTTATTTACCAGATAACGTGCCGCATTATAGCGCGGCATTCGGATAATGCCTAGTACAGCTTGGCGTAAATAAGCCTGTGATTATGCCGTAAGAGCTTTACCTTGATACGTCCACTTGAAGGGTTTGGCCATCGTGCGGTTGAAATACTCGATGAAAGCCAGAACCTTTCGTTTCAAATCATCGACCGAAGTGAAGTTGCCTCGTTTGAGAACTTTTCGAACCAGGATGCTGAACCAGATTTCGATCTGGTTCAGCCAGGAAGCATGTTTGGGGGTGTAATGAAAAACAATGCGATGAGTGGGGTCACTCAAGAAAGCCGCCCGGGAAGCCTTGGATTTCAAAATGCCCGATTTGCCTTTCACGCCCAGATCAATGGCAAGGTCGGATTCTTCTGCCACATAGCGTACCAGCGACGCCGATAGATGGGTGTTGAGATTGTCGCTGATAAAGTCCCATCGAAGGGTCTGGGGATCGGAATCTACCCGGCCTTTGATATGCGCCACAAAATCCTTTTCGTTGCGGGTTTTGCTGGCCGTACAGGCAACCAAGCCTCCATGGGCCACATCCCAGTTGCATGTAAAAGACAAAGTACCGTGCCGTTTGTATTCAAACTCGCGCCGTTCTACTTTTCCCCTGCAAATCGGCAAATCCGGATGTTTGCGTTCCACGGCTTGCACGCCGGTCATCTCATCCACACTCTCCGTGCGGTTTCCTTGTTTTGCTCGCTGGGGAGCTTGCTGATAAGCCTGATTAATATCACTGATGTTACGCAATGAGCGGTGAAAACGGGTAAGATTTGCGGATGAACAAAGAACGATTAGAACTCTACACCGATTACCTGCTCAGCACCTTTGGGTATGCAACAGCAACGGGTCTTTCCGAGATGTTGAATGGGCAAGTCAGCCACGACCAGATTACTCGCTTTCTGTCCGATGAAGCGTACACCTCCAAAGACCTATGGCAAGCAGTCAAGACAACCGTTCGCAAGACAGAACGGGACGATGCTGTCCTGATTTTTGATGACACAGTGCAAGAAAAGCCGTACACGGATGAAAACGAAGTGATGTGCTGGCACTATGATCATAGCAAAGGCCGAGCGGTGCAAGGCTTTAATCTGCTCAACTGCGTGTACCATGTTGGCGACACTTCCATTCCAGTGGCCTTTGAACTGATCAAAAAGCCGCTGGAATATAGCGATCTCAAAACACGCAAACGGAAGAGAGCCAGTTTGGTGACCAAAAATGAGTTGATGCGCTCCATGCTGGATGTCTGCATGAATAACAAGCTGAAGTTTCGCTTTGTTTTGTTCGACATCTGGTTTTCTTCCAAAGAAAACATGGGCCACATCAAGGAGACGCTCAAGAAAGACTTTGTTTGTGCGCTGAAAGCCAATCGATTGGCAGCTGTGAGCGACGAAGATTATCAAAACAACCGTTTCACTTCGATTGAAGACCTGCCGTGGCAAGAAGGGACTCTGTTTACAGGCTGGCTCAAAGACGTACCTTTTCCTGTACTCATCGTGCGCCAAATCTTTACCAATAAAGACGGCAGCACGGGCATCCTCTATCTGGCTTGCAGTGATACAACCGTGACACGGGAGTTCATTCTAACGACCTATCAAAAACGATGGCCGATAGAAGTCTTCCACAAATCACTCAAACAGAATGCCGCTTTGGGCAAAGCGCCGGTACGCCGGGTTGTGACCCAGAACAATCATGTCTTCGCCGCTCTCTATGCCTTCTTCAAACTGGAATGCTTGAAAATCAAACGACATCTCAACCATTTTGCTTTGCGCTCGCATTTGTATCTCAAGGCTATCCGCGTGGCTTTCGATGAACTTCAAGTTCTCAAGGCTGCGTAACATCAGTAATATCATTCACCTTGAAATCAAAATCGGCTTCGTAGGCGGGCGTCAACCAATACCGATTTAAATGCGGCTGGAGATCAGCTTCTTTTTAAAAGCCTCGCCGCATGGCGTGGAGAAATGTTTGTAACAATCTTGCGCTTCTTCAGTTCATCGGCAATTTCCCGCGCACTCCAGTGTGTGATCGGTCGGCCTGATTTTTCAGGCGCTTCACATGCCAGCGCTTCAATCTGGCACCGTTGATCCGCCGTGATCCTCGCTGGCGCTCCCGGCCGCGGCGCGTCCTGCAGGCGATCTTCTATGCTCAAGTCCTCATACGAGATGCTTTGTAGCTTTACCCAACGTTTCCGCCACAGGCTGACTGTATCCAGTGTCGCTGAGTAGATTTGGGCAATCTCTTTGTTCTTTTTTCCATCGGCAGCCGCCAAAACAATTCTCGCTCGCTTGGCGATTTGTTGTCCTACCTGATGCCGTTTGATCAATTTCTCTAATCCTCGCTTTTCAGCATCCGACAGGTTTACAACTTGGGCTTTGGCTCCTCGCATTTTGTCTCTCCACAAAAAATTTCCCTGATCTTATTCCAAAGCTTCATTTATGCCAAGCTGTACTAGTATCAAACGTCGCATGTTATAATTTTCTAACAATTTTGATTATATGTTGAAGTAGAGGCTCTATGCTCAAGATTGAGATCGTTTACTGTGCGGTCTGACACTATACTGGCCGGGCCGTGAGC
>JAJYOO010000099.1 GCA_021796155.1 Chloroflexota bacterium | reverse complement strand
TCTCCTCGCGCTGGCCTGGTGGGTACTGGAGAAAACCGGTTCAGCGACCGCGATGGGAACCGTGCTTATATTTTCCTCCGTGCCGATGCTTTTGTTTTTGCTGGTCGGTGGCGTGGTGGTGGATCGCCTGCCTCGTCCGCGCGTGATGTTTATTTCCGACCTACTGCGCGGTTTGGTTGTCACCATCGTCGCCCTGCTGGCATTTCAAAATCTGCTCGAGGTGTGGCACATTTATATAGCCAGTGTTGTGTTCGGATTGGCAGAGGCATTCTTCCGCCCAGCTTACACCGCGATCATGCCCGATGTGGCTCCGCGTGAAGCATTGACGAGTGCAAATTCGCTGACATCGCTCAGCCAGGAGGTTGCGGGAATCGGCGGCCCGGCAATTGGTGCGGCAATCATTGCAGCAGGCGGGACTTCGATGGCATTTGTGTTGGATGCCGTTTCGTTCTTTATATCCGCTGGATGTCTCGTTGCTATTTTGTCAATGACACCAGCCGAAATCAAGCCAAGCGAATCCTTGGGTATCCTGCATGACATGCGCGAAGGAATCGGAACGGTGCGCGCCTCGCCCTGGTTGTGGATCACGATTGCCTTTGCCGCTTTTGCCAATATTACGCTGGCGGGACCTTTCAGCGTGACCACGCCATTCTTAATCAAGGATCATCTGCATGCGGGAGTCGGTTCATTGGGACTAGTGTTTTCAGCGCTTTCCCTCGGATCGGTGCTGGCCGCAATCTGGCTCGGCTCCAGAACGCACCTTCGGAGACGAGGCGTATTTGCTTACGGAGCATGGCTGGTCAGCGCGTTGTTTGTGACTGCATTTGGACTCTCGCCGCTGGTCATTGGCGTCGCGGCCGCGGCTTTCGTTTGCGGCGCGGGGTTGTCCATTGGCAATCTGATCTGGGTCAATACGCTTCAGGAATTGGTCCCGTCCAACCTGCTGGGACGCGTGTCCAGCATTGATAATTTGGGGTCGCTGGTGTTCACGCCAATCGGTTACGGAATTGCTGGTTGGGCAACGGACTTGATCGGCCCAGCCAATGTATTCATTGTCGCCGGCATCATTACAATGTGCATCACTATCCTGGGACTCATGCACCCCGCAGTCCGAAATCTGGATTAACTGCGAATGAATGGAACAATTCGTGCAAGTATCAAACCCGGTATGACTGTCTTGATCGTTCTGAAACAGGATCAGCCAACCGGCAAGTTGACGAAAGGAATCGTCAAAGATATTTTGACTAAATCGCCGACGCATCCACACGGAATTAAAGTCCGATTGACGAGCGGACAAGTGGGGCGAGTAAAAGAGATCTTGAACGAATGACAAATATAAAAGCGGCGCATGATGTCTGCGCCGCTTTTATACAATGGGGCGAACAGGGATTGATTACCGAACAATCACAGCGTCCAGCGTACCCAGGGTATTAACCGGACCGGTAAAGACGAGTTTCAGTGTGTGGTTGCCATAAGGTAACTGGCCCGTATAATCCCAGCGTTGCTGAAAACGGAGGCTGGATGAAGTCTGCTTGATCGATCCAACCGGAAGATTGTCCACGTAGACATTCATATTGCCATAGTTTGGCCCAGATGTGTACAAAACGCTGAATGATTGACCGGTGAAACCAAGCTGCACAGATGAATTTATTAGATTCGTAGTTTTATATTGGCCTTTGTAAGCCAGGCTATTGACCGTCAGAGGCCAGCGCGAGGAGAACATGAAAAGGGAGTAGGTATCATCATAGGTCGTCTCCGAGGTCAGCGGTACATTTGTTGCCTGCAAAGCGGCCGTGGGTTGGAATGCCGTGGCGGTTGCAGTTGGCGGCTTGGGCGTGGATGTAGAGGTCGATGTTGGAGCTTTTGTTGGAGATGAGGTCATCGTAGCCGTCGGAGGAATCGGCGTTGAAGTGAAAGTGGGATGCGGAGTAAAGGTCACGGTAGATGTAAAGGCTGCTGTAGGCGTCAACGTTGGCGCGCTTGTGGGAGTATTGGTCAATGTTGGAACAACAGGAGTCGAGCCGGATGCGTAAGCACCCATCGCCAGACAAGGCGAAGTGCTTTGCAAGTGATAATCTCCTCCGCCTACAAACTGAGGATCCTGGTTCCACACATCATGTGGGGTCGGACTTCCATAAGGCGCATGAGTCGCATCTCTGTAAATGCAGTTGTAATCCGAATACAGTCCAACTTTGGATGCGGTATCAGGCAGAAGGAACCCAACGCCATTTTGCTCATTGAACGCAATGTTGTGGTCTAAAGTGAATGAGGGTGAATTGGTTAGTTGAAACCCATAGGTTCCGGTCATGCCCGCCGGAGCCACAAGGGTATTGTATTGGATCGTAATGTTATTCCCGCCGTTGAACAGGCCAATCAGGGGAGCAATCACCAGATTGTTCGTAACAAGCCAATGGTTTCCGCAGCCGCTGGAACATTGGATCAGTTTGGCCGCAAGACCAAGCGAAGCGTTCTCATAGGGCAGATCTACAATGTTGTTTTTGATGGTGATGTTGGTTGCCAGAGGATGAACAGGATCGTTGGAAAACGTCTGAAACGCGTCGATGTGCGGGTCCTTGTTCTCTGGCTGGGCATAACTGATGTTCTCGCAGATATTTCCATCAAAAGTGATGCTGTCCCCATGCATGTGGAAACAATCCGCATCACTCCAACTTGGATTGTTCACGCGTCCTGCCGGGTATTGCACAATATAACTGAGGGTATTGCCTGCCACCAGAATATTAGTTCCTCGAATGTCCATCCCGATTTGGCCAACATGATAGATCGTATTGTTTAAGATCTTGATGTTGGATGACATCGTAGGGTCGGCGACCGTAGCAAATGTCTCAATTCCACCCCAGTAGGCATCGTGGATGTAATTATTTTGATAAGTGTTATTGAAACCCTGGTTGTAAATTCCAATGCCTGAAGTGGCCTCATTTTGATTGCTAATGTCAAAGCCGCTAATGGTTACGTTGCTTCCGATGACGTTAAAGCCGTTCTCTTTTACCGAACCTTGCGCCTGGATAACAAGGGATTTGTTTACGTTAACATATTCCGGATATGTACCGGCCAAAACCATGACAGTATCGCCCGAGGCCGCTGTATTGACTGCTTTTTGAATGGTCTTGAAAGGGGCAGCAGATGTGCCCATATTGATGTCACTCCCGGTTGTAGAGACATAATACGAATTGGAGCTTGCAGATGCAGACGACGCCCCCACCATCATATAGCTCCCAAACAGCAATGCCATCAACGTTATTAAACCAATTATCCGATAAACTGTTTTTTTCATGCTTTCTCCTTGCTCAAAGTAAATGATCAACCAGATGCGAAACATTTTGTGGGATTGGTACAACCACATCTTCCGAAGCATCGCAGTATAAAAGAGCTGGGCTTTAAATCCATTCACACATCTGTAATCTAACAATTTAGAAAGCAAAAATTTATGTGATTTACACTTTGGAAAGGGAACATGAAATTCTCCATAACATGTTCCTGACCCGCACGTGACAAACGCATGAACGAGGGTTATCATGTGTCCCGCCATAAAATAATTTCATCACAAAAAAGAATGGCCTGATTTATCAACATGATGATTCTTTCCGCCCTTGGGTTTTCATTACTTGGATATTTAAGCGGTTCGCTTCCGTTTTCGATTTGGATCACGCGGCTTTTCAAAGGGATTGATGTTCGCGATTCCGGATCGGGCCATGCGACGACAACCAACACGATTCGTCAGGCTGGATTTGGGCCGGGCGCGCTGGTCCTCATTCTTGACCTAGCAAAAGGTTTTCTCCCAGTCTGGCTTGCATTGAAATTTGCGCCGGCGATTTGGATCATCCCGCTAACGGCAGCTTTCGTTGTGATCGGTCATTGTTGGCCAGTCTTCGCACAATTCCGCGGCGGCATGGGATTGGCTTGCGCGGGCGGAGGTCTTCTCGCGATAAATCCGCTTTCATTTCTGATTGCGGCTGCGATTCTGGTCACGCTCGTGTTGATTACCCGCCATCCGGCGCGCGCCAGCGTCTTTACCGGAATCCTTGCTGCGCCTGCATTTTGGTTTTTGGGTTTGCGCGATATCGCATTCTGGATCGCGGTTGGAGATGGAATCATCATTGCGTTGCGATTTCTGATTGATTGGAATCGTCAATACCGCGGCGAACTTTGGTTGGACCGCGAAAAGCCTCAGCAAAAGTAGGCTTGAATAAAACAGACCAGCGATAAGCTGGTCTGTTCATTCTCCAAACAGATTATCCAATAAACCTTTTTTCTTTTTCTGCGGCTCAGGGAAACCTTCCTTTGGCACGCCGATCAAAATCACAGTAATGTTATCGTGACCGCCGCGTTCGTTAGCTTGCGCCACCAAATCTTCCGCAGCGGATTTCAAAAGCGAACGCGTTGTAATCACGTGCAGGATTTCATCGTCCCAAACCAGATCAGTCAGACCATCGCTGCACAACAGCAAAACGTCATTGACTTTCAAGTATGTACCTTGATTGTTGACAGCTTGTTCATTGCTGTCCTCATTGCTCAACCGCAGACGAAAATCTACTTTCGGCAATTCGACGGAACCAAGATGTCGGCGAATGACATGTACATTCGGATGGTCACGCGCTTGATCGGGTGTAATGATTTTCTTCTCAATGGCTTCCTGAACCCAGGTATGATCAACCGTCAGGCGTTGAATCTTTCCATCGCGGACAAGATAAATTCGCGAGTCGCCCACATACGCGGTGTATAGCCGGTCGCCATCAATCCAAACACACGCGCACGTTGCGCCCATGCCATGCTGTTCGGCTTTGCTTGCCGAACGCGACGCAATTGCCTGGCTCGCGTGGTGAATGGCATCCTCCATAATATTCGTTGGACTATTGCCATTGCTTTCTGAAACTTTCTCGATGATGTAATTTACAGCAAGTTCTGCCGCGACTTCACCCGCGCGATGTCCCCCAATTCCATCAGACACAACCGCAAAGATCACCGGCCTGTTTTCGCCTGTTGTGTCCGTTGTAAATGAAGAGACCGCGTAACGGTCTTCGTTATTTTTGCCAGCCATCCCCGCGTGGCTCAAGGCCGCGACATTAAGGTGGGTACGCTGGGATCGAATCATGATCGAGGTTTCTCTTTGACGATTTTCGGTTCCGCCGGAGGCGGAGCATTCTTCAGTTCAAAACGGAAAACCAATTTTCCGAAGTGTACCACGTCTCCGTGATGAAGCAGGTGACCCTCTTTTCCCACTGGCTCAAAGTTGACCCATGTTCCCGCGACCGTTCCTGCGTCCATGATGAGGAAGTTGACATCGTCCGTGTGCGTGATATGCGCGTGCAACGGCGAGATCGAAGGATCGTTCAGTACAATTGTGGACTGAGCCGCGTCAATCCCAAACGTGATGTCTTTTTCGTTTAACGGGATCGGAGAATCAGCCGCAGGCTTAAACGTTTGAGCGGAATCCGCTGAAAGGTCCGGGATGAGGCGATGGAGAAATGCCGGTGCGTTTTTGCGTCCGAGAGCGATCCGTCCGCGTTTGGCCTTCTTATCCTTTTCAATGGATGGCGCTTCGACAATCGCCGCGACCGTCTGCGTCACCGGATCGGCCTGCGCCTGCTGCGCGGCGCGTGCGCGTGAAAAAATCAAGCGCAGACGTCCCATGAAAATGATCAGGAGAAGCACAACACCAGCAAGGAAAATGGAACTGACAACGATATATTGACGAAAGCGCGAGAATAACGCGGTAATGCCGTGCGGCGCCTGCACAACGGTGACCGTGACCGGGATTTCGATGCTGGTCTTGCTTAAGCCCAGCGAATCGGTTGCCTCGACCGCAATCTTATGATCGCCGCTGACCTGATATTGACTCAAGTCCCATGTGAATTTATCGAACGGCGCAGTTTTATTTTCAGCAACGGCCTGCCCATCCACAAAAAATGTTGTGCTTGCCAGCGGGCGTTTATGCCCGTCTGGAAATTCGATGATGATGTTAATTTGGGTGGATGTGGGCAGCAAAACTTTCGTGTTATACGGATCGTTTTGCGGCGGTGCGCGGACAATTTGAAGTTGCGGCGAAACAAAAATTGGATTCGGCGGTTGGAGATCAACATTAAAAGGCTGGTCGCCAGACCTGATAGTGCCAGCTGATGTTTTTATCTCCACGCTCATCGTGTGCGAGCCGCCCGTTGCAACTGTCGAATTATATTTGAGCAAATATACCCGTCGCAGCGGGGCAAAATATGAATCAGGATTCGGGTATTGCGGAGCGCTTCCCGAAGCTGCAAAGAATCCGCCGCCGGTTTGCATTGCCAGTGTGTTGAATGCTGCTGCGCTGGTGGTGGCCGAATACATATCGGCATCCACAAACCAGACGAAGACGCGCACGTGATTTTGCGTAGCGCGCTGGATCAGCGGCTGGACAAGCGTATCAATGTTCGGGTCGTCCATGTGCGGTGTGATGAAAAGGATGGCACGCTTCATGCCGATACGCGGCGGCTGGCTTGTGATCGTATCGAGCGCGATGGACAGCGACTGCAAGTTGGGAGTCGTCGAACGGAAATCAGGCTGGAACGAATCGAGACTCACGCGCCAATCTTTTGCAGCCGCGTGTGCGATGATCGGCCCGGCAATAGTGACCAGACTCAAATCATCGGGCTGCTGAGGCGATAGTCCTTGCGCCCACGCGTCGAGTGTGTTGACGACACGTTGGAAACGGGCGATGCCTGAAGGATCGCGCGCAGCCAGCGCAGGTCCGGGATTGATCGCCACGACGATTTGCGCGGGGACAGCCTGCTCGGTCAGGTCTGCGACCGGCAGCGTGTTACCGTCTTCGACCACAGTCGCGTCTGACGCTTTGAGTCCGCTAACGAACCGGCCTGACGCGTCGAACACATCCATGAACGCAGACACCGTCGGGAAGGCCGATGCGTCCGCAGGATAAAGGTCAACTTCAGCCTGTCCCTGCGCGCGGACAGGCAAACCCCATCCGAGGAAAAGGATCAGGCTGACAAATACAATAAGAAATTTACGCATTCGCTGGTAAAGCAATGGGTGTTGGTAATTCCGTTTTTGGTTTTGTGAGGCGCAAATAAGCTACAGCCCAGGCGGACTTGGCAAAAGCCATCAAGATTCCCTGAACGATCATGCTGACAAACATCATAACAGGAAACAAAACAAGAAGAAGCATGAGAGAGGTTCGGTTGAATTCACCGCTTGAACCCAAGCCTAAAGGCAAAAACCACATCGGGATCATCGCGGGGAGAATGAGTACGGCACTAATAATCCAAATTCCGAAATAAACGATGAGAACCAGTGCAATGATTGGGAGAATGTTTCCTCGGATGATCTGCCAGCCGCGGGACAGCGCGTCCATCACGCCCATGTTGTCAGATAACACAGCTACCTGTGAAAATTCGACCCAAGTATAGCCCATCATCATAATAGGTATGAGCAAAAAGAAGAGTGGCGTCAAACATAACGAACCGAGGCCGAGGGTGAGTATGCTGACAACGATATTGAAAGCCATAAAAGCGCCAAATATAAAAAACCATGCCAGCACAAAAATAAACATGATCCCCAGAATCCGCCAGAAATAAGACAGACTGTCTTTGATCAATCCGCGGAAATCGAGCTTTTCGATTCCCTTTTCCGCGCGCAATGCGCCAAGCGTTGTAGCAGACTGCATTAACACACTTACAAAAAGAAAAACGAACATGTATAACACGATAAGCAGTATAGATGCGAT
>JAJYOO010000098.1 GCA_021796155.1 Chloroflexota bacterium | reverse complement strand
TTTGATTGACTGTCGGCACGTTCGCCTCCGATTACAAATTCTTTCACAAAGACTTTTTGCAAGAAATGAGGCCATCTGATACAACAGTGATGGCCTCATTTGTAGCTGCCATTTTGAGCGGGGATTAATTGCCCGCTTTATTATTGACGGCGGATTATTCTAACATGCGGTTATTCGCAAGTCAAGAATAAAACCACTATTTCTTTCCATCTCCGCTTTCAGTGCCAAGCTCCATCAAGCCAGTGGAAAGTTTTGGAGGATGACTCTTTTCTTCATCCTTTCCAAACTTGACAACCTCTCCGCCTTCGTTGACTGCTTCAACAGCCAAGCCAAGGGATTGAAGCTCTTTTACTAACACCCGGAACGACGCTGGGATGCTCGGCTCTTCAATTGGCTCGCCTTTGACAATGGCTTCGTATGTATTCACGCGGCCTTGAACATCGTCAGACTTAACAGTCAGCATTTCCTGTAATGTATAAGCCGCGCCATAAGCTTCAAGCGCCCATACTTCCATTTCACCGAAGCGTTGACCACCGAATTGCGCTTTACCACCGAGAGGCTGTTGAGTTACCAAACTGTATGGGCCGGTCGAACGCGCGTGGACTTTGTCCTCAACGAGGTGATGCAACTTCAGGATCGTCATCACACCAACGGTGACAGGCTGGTCGTAAGATTGACCGGTCTTACCGTCACGCAGGATTTGTTTGCCGAGGATCGGCATGGGAATCGCGGTTTCGCGCGTTACATCCTGTGCGGCGGCCATCAGATTCGCATCAGCAACGCGTTTGGTGTAGCCGAGGCTCTCCATCCAAAGCCGCAGGCAGGCCTGAATCGCAGCCTGATCCGACCCGGGGTCACGACGCGCTACTTCCTCGTCCAACGGAGCTAAGATCAATTTCGCATCATATTCTTTATCATGCATCCATTCGCGTGCGGCTGCATGACGCGCATAATCTACATCGTTCAAACTGTAGACATCGTACTTGCGCTTGCCAAGCCACGACTCTAAATACAGGCGGCGGACTTCATCATCATCCTGGATCGACTCAGGATCGTATTCCTGTCCTTTAATCCACTCCCAGGCTTTTTGTCCGGACTCTTTCCAGGCCTGATCCACAATCCACGCGCGCGCCAGTTCCGCCTCGATTTGCTCCTCGCTGGCCCCATCGAACACTGGCGTCAGAGCGCGGAAGCCTAAACGCTTCGCGGCCCATCCGAGATGAACTTCCAATACCTGTCCGATATTCATGCGGCCCGGAACACCGAGCGGATTCAAGATGATGTCAACCGGCGTACCATCTTCAAGGAATGGCATGTCTTCAACCGGGACGACTTTGGACACAACACCTTTATTGCCATGCCGTCCTGCCATCTTATCGCCGGCCGTAATCTTGCGACGTTGAGCAACAGAGACACGTACCATCATATCCACGCCAGCAGATAGATCAGCATTATCTTCGCGGGTAAAGACTTTGACATCCACAACTTTACCGCGTTCGCCATGCGGCATACGCAGCGATGTATCTTTCACATCGCGCGACTTCTCACCGAAAATAGCGCGCAATAGTCGCTCTTCCGGCGTGAGTTCTTTTTCACCTTTAGGCGTGATCTTGCCAACAAGAATATCATTTGGTCCAACTTCCGCACCGATGCGAATGATGCCATTCTCGTCGAGGTCTTTGATCGCGTCCTCGCCGACATTGGGAATGTCGCGCGTGATCTCTTCTGGGCCAAGCTTCGTGTCGCGCGCTTCGACCTCATACTTTTCGATATGCACTGATGTGAAGCGATCATCCTGAACCAATCGTTCTGAAAGCAGGATCGCGTCTTCAAAGTTGCCGCCCTCCCACGAGAGAAAAGCCACAACGACGTTTTGGCCGAGGGCCAGCTGGCCGCTCTCAGTCGAAGAAGAGTCGGCAATGATGTCGCCCTTTTTGATGATCTGACCTTTGACAACCGATGGACGCTGGTCAATGCACGTTGATTGATTCGAACGTTGATATTTGCGGAGCTGATATGTATGTAGTCCGCCTTTTCGTTCTTTGACCACAATCTTGCTCCCGGTCACCGAAACGACTTCGCCGTTCTCTTCTGCTACAACGACCTGACCAGAGTCCAATGCCGCAGCGCGCTCCATGCCCGTTGAGACCAACGGAATTTCCGGGCGCACCAAAGGCACTGCCTGCGCCTGCATGTTCGAACCCATCAACGCGCGGTTCGCGTCATCATGTTCGAGGAACGGGATAAGCGCGGCGCTGATGCCAACTACTTGATGCGGCGCAACATCCATATAATCAACTTGTTCCGGATTGGTGAACAAAAAGCCGGAGTGATAACGGCAGGAAATGCGCTCACGAATGAACTCGTTGCTTTCGGTCAGCGGCGCATTGGCTTGAGCAATAACGAACTTATCTTCCGCGTCTGCGGAAAGATAATCAACCTGATCCGAGACAAATGGAACGATCGGCACTTCATTGCCAATCTTTGCAAGACGTTTGGCGAGGCGCGCATCAACCGCTTCACCGGACTTGGCAAGTTTCTCTTCGGTCTTTGGGTCCGTTACAGCCTCGCGCAAAGTGCGTCCCACTAATCGTTCATCATCCGCGGGCAGGGTTTTGAATACTTTGCGATATGGCGTTTCAATAAATCCGTATTCGTTGACGCGCGAGAACGAAGCCAAACGTCCGATCAAGCCGATGTTCGGGCCTTCAGGCGTTTCGATTGGACAAATGCGTCCATAGTGTGAATGGTGGACATCACGCACATCGAAGCCGGCGCGCTCGCGTCGCAACCCACCTGGTCCCAAAGCGGACAGCGTGCGTTTATGCCTTAACTCCGCCAACGGGTTGGTCTGATCCATGAATTGACTCAACTGACTCGATCCAAAGAATTCGCGCAACGCGGCGACAACTGGGCGAATATTCACCAATGTAACCGGCGAGAGTTGTTCTTGATCGCGAATGGACATGCGCTCTTTGATCACGCGTTCCATGCGGCGCAAGCCAATGCGTAATTTGTTCTGAATTAACTCACCCACCGTCTTGACGCGGCGATTGCCAAGGTGGTCAATATCATCTGGCGGCTCAACACCATTATTGATCTGGATCATGCGGCGGATCAAACGAATGACATCATTCTTCGTCACCGTGCGATGCGGGATCGGAATGTTCAAATCCAACTTTTGATTCAGCTTATAACGGCCCACGCGCTCAAGATCATAATGGCGCTGGTCGAACAACTGCTCTTCGAGGAATTGCTTCGCATTTTCCAATGTGGCCGGATCACCGGGCCGCATCTTGCGGAAGAACTCGATCAGAGCGGCTTCGGCAATCGTCAAGCCGCCGGATAAATCCCATTCCGGCTCTTGCTTCAACGTGGATGTAATGAACATGCGATCTGGGTTGTTGTCAACGTCTTGGAAGATCGCCAAGATTTCTTCGTCCGAGCCAGTCTTTAGCGGAGAATCCTTAATGCCATCGCCGACCGCCGCTAACGCGCGCAAAAATACCGTAATCGGCACCGTGCGCTTGCGGTTGAACTTCAAAATGATGTAATCGCTCTTACGCGTTTCAAATTCCATCCACGCACCGCGATCAGGAATCAATTTTGCCATTGCCAGCGGACGGCCCGTAGCGCGGTCTGTTGGAGCCTCAAAGTACACGCCCGGCGAGCGGATCAATTGCGAGACAACCACACGCTCCGTTCCATTAATAATAAACGTGCCTTTGTCCGTCATCTCGGGGAAATCGCCGAGGAAAATATCCTGTTTGATTGGTTCGGGAACATCCGGGCCCGCCAGCAAAACCGAAACATAGAGCGGACTGGCATACGTGAGATCGCGCTCGACACATTCTTCAATGGAATGTTTCGGCTCGCCAAACCAGTATTTCAATCCCCATTGCTTCGACTCGGGACTGCGACTCGGAAAGAACAGCTTCATTCCCTTGTTGTAAGACTCAATCGGCGAAACCTCATGGAACAGGTCGCCAAGGCCCTCTGCCTTAAGTCGTTCAAATGAATCAAGTTGTATATCAATTAGATTGGGAAGATCAAGCTTTACTGGAATTCTTGCGTAATTTTTGCGGGGCAAAGTAGACGCCATTCGCATCTCTCCTGACTGTTTGCTGACTGCCGACCGATACGATTCACCTGCCCTTTTGCCTAGCAGGACAGCGACCTGCTATTATATTAAGTTTTTAGCGGAAAGTCAAGAAATTTAGTCCACTAAATTGCATCAGATTTCCGGTTACTTCGAGATTTGATTCAGACTGCTAATACCTTCTGCAGCTTCCAGGATCGTGGAACCCCGCGTCAAGTAACCGTCATATTCCGTGCCTGTGCCGCTGGAAACCCAGCCACCTAAATTAAAAGGAAGTGAACCGTCAGCCGAAATCCATTCACCGTTGTATTTGCGAGCAAGGTGCAGATGTGACGCATTGGCGATTCCACCTTCGCAGGAGGGGTGGCCGATTCGGTCCCCAGCATAGACATAAGTCCCGGCTTGGACGCGGCCATCGCTGGCCATGTGCATGTAAAGCACATCCCAGCCAGTCTGTTCGTAGCCATCGCCGTCCAAGTCTTCGATCACCGCCCCATTATCCGCCCGGACAATAAATCCATCCGCCACCGCGGTCACCCACTGATTGCTAATCGCGCAAGCCTCCACATCCGATGGCGCAAAATCGAGCGCGGCCCACGCTGAGCCAGAATCCCAACCCGCGTGCGGACCACCAGTGAAGGCCCAAATCGCACCCGGCTCAAACGGCAAATCAAAATGCGGTTGGACAAGATTGGAAGGAACCAACGGTTCAAGTGCCAGATCGAATGGATTGCCAAACATAAAGTAATACGTTTGGAACAATCCGAATGCACTTACATCTGTATCCCACGTGGTGCGATTATCTAAAATCGAAAACATATTTTGAACACCAGCTGTGCCCGCGTTGATGGTTGGGTCAATCGGCACGATGCTGTTATCACCCAAGACCAATGTTCCGATAGCGTTTGCTCTCCATAGATAAAAACCACGATTGAGTTCATTCGCCGCCCAGCCGAGCTGCCAATATAAACCTTGATGAGCTTGATCTACAAAGCCCAGCGGATAATCCAATGTGACTGGATCGGGATTTGCTCGCGTCACCCATTTCGAGCGATACTCAAGCAGAGCCAATAACAAGCGCGGATTAACAGAGTAATCTTGTGATACTTGCATGACGATCTGCGCGCCGGTAAGAGTCTGCCCATTGATGTCCAGTGTATACGTTGCCAAATAGCCACCCTGATTTTGAACAAAAGTATTGACGTCAAACTGCGCGCTGGCCGGACCATAAACCAATTCCGAATCAGGAATGATTTTGAAGGACGAGCCAGCCGCGCCCGGTTCCGGCGGAGGCACGTTGAGTACCTGTCCGATGGAAAGCGCGTTGGCATCGGCAATGTGATTCGCCTGGATCAACGCGTCCACGCTGACGCCATAATTCTGCGCAATCGTTGCCAGCGTATCTCCAGCTTGAACAGTATATTGATTTGCACCCTGTCGCGGCGTTGGCAAAGTTCGAGGCACGTTCGGCGTGGGTGTAGTCAAAGGCGCGTTGGGGTCATGTGCCGGAACAGTCACAGAAAGCGGCGCACGCGTGGGAGTCGGCCCCGGCGTCCGTGTTGGAGAAGGCGCGAGAGTCGAATCCAACTCTGTTGATTGAACACGAACAAAGGGATCGTATGTCGGCACAGATAAATCAGAAGGGCTTGAAGTGGCGCAGGCCGTCATCAGCAAGAGTAAAACATAAAATGAAAAACGTAAAAGGGATAAAGGCTCGCGCAATCTCATGTGATGATTTTACCTGATGCGGAATCCTTTGCTGCGAAGATCATTCGCCGAGATTGACGCGCTGTGGATTGGTGTACACGTTGAAACGCTGGCGGCGCGCATAACCAATCAACGTAATTCCATAACGCTCGGCCATCTCAATCGAAAGTGAACTTGGCGACGTGCGTGAGATCAAAATCGGTGCCAGCAAACGCGCAGCCTTTTGTAACATCTCGGAACTGATGCGCCCGGTCGTAATCAAGATTCGAGTTTCAGGCCACACATTTTTCATTAAGCACAAACCGGAAATTTTGTCGAGTGTATTATGGCGGCCAATATCTTCAGCTGACAACAAAACTTTTTCTCCATCGCTTAATGCAGATGTGTGGACGCCGCCGGTCTCGCGATAAAGTTCTTGTGACTCAAATAATTTATCAACGAGACTGCCAATCGCCTCGGGCCGGAACTTGGGCCGCCCACCGTTAAATGAAATATTCGGCTTCGCCAGCAAATCCACCGCGGTGACACCGCCCGTGCAGCCGGACGTTCGCCGCCACGACTTGGGTTGTTCAACTGCACGATTTAGCCAGACATCCACATTGTCGCCATGCTCGCAAACGCGGACATCTTCCACGTCACTCATTCGCTCGATGACGCCTTCATTATAGAGAAAGCCGACAGCCATGGCTTCAAGTTCAATGGGCGTACACATGAACGTCAGCCACACTTCGCCGTTGACGGTCAACGACACGGGAGTCTCAACGATGGTCTCAGCATCAAAGGGTTGCCATTTATTGAATTCAAATCGTTCATAATGAATGGCTTTTTGTGGGGTAATCATTCTTTCTCCAAACCAGTAAATTAAACTTTATCCCAATTGGCTGGCAATTTCGGAGCAGACCAATTTGGATCGGGGCGCCAATTCAGCCAACTATCATCCAGCGGATATTGTCGTTGCTCAATTCTTTCAAAGATTTCTTTCTTTGCATTATCTATCTTCTCATTCCATTCTTTCAGGAGAACGCCTCGATTGACTCCGTCTTCATATTCTTCGAGATCTTTCCATTGCCACTCATACGATGGTTCAATGACAATATCCAGTTCAAGGTCAAGTGTATCAAACCCACATTCGCTTCGCTGGAAAGGCAACTGGAAATTAACATAATAGCAAAGGAATTGATCTGTATTATTTTCCCAGAAGTAAATCGTCGCATAGTATTTATCTGGTTCAAGCAACACTAACAATCGATTCGTGTGCCATAGAAATTTCGTCATATGGTGATTATCACTTTTGTAGTCGCCCCAGCGATCCCATGAGTGCTTTTCTCCGTGTTTTCCATTCACATACCCCTCAGGCATCATGCATTCCGCACCAGGTAATATTGCAAGCACAGTTTCTTCTTCGCTGTCTTCAACTACAAGAGTGGATTGCACAATCCAAACACGTTGATTGTAAATTCCTCGCAAGGCGACGCTGTCACCGGGTTTCCACATGTTTCTTTTCCGAGTTTCTGTGCGCCCTATAGAAGCGATCGGGGTCAGCGAGGAACGCGCCGCGGCAGGATTCGGTGCAAAGATAAATCGTCCGGCCATGATATTCGACGCGCGGGAAATACTGCGGATCTGTATTGAGAAAAATCCGCCCGCAAAGTGTGACAAAACGCGGCGTACGGACTTGCACAAGTTTGGGCTTACCGAACATGTCCTTATTTTACTTCGGCTAAGAAAACTTCGTAGGCATCGATTGGTAATTTTTCTGGATTTTCATTCGAATGAATTCGCTCGTCACTGGAAAATAAAGTATGAAATGTTCTGCCTTTGATTTCTTTGTCATGCGAAAAATCCAGTTCTAAATGTTCATTCGAGAAATTCAAAACGACAAGGATCGTTTGCGATTCAATCTTTCGGAGAAAAGCACTCATGGGATCGCT
>JAJYOO010000097.1 GCA_021796155.1 Chloroflexota bacterium | reverse complement strand
ATCCAACTCCGGTCCCAAGCGCGACCACAACGCCAACTGCTTCCGCCACACCGACGGATACCGCGCTGCCGACCATCGCTCCGACCGCGACTGTCCAGCCGCCGCAGCCCTACACAGTTGGGACAGGAGATACATGCGGCAGTATTGCATTGACCTTCGGTGTATCCGTTCAGAGCATCATGATTCTGAACAATTTGTCCACGCAGTGTTTGTTAAGTGTTGGACAAAAAATAATGATTCCATTCCCAACCGCAACGCCCCTGCCACAGCCTACGGACACACCGCCTCCAGCGACACAAACCGCATTGGCCTGCCAGCATGTAAACTACAATGTGCAACAGAATGACACGCTTTCAATCATCGCTGCGAATTACGGCGTGCCCATGCAAGCTATCAAGGATTACAACGGGCTTTCGACGGATAATGTCTTTGTCGGCCAATCACTGACGATTCCGCTATGCGCCCGCGCGGCGACTGCCGGCCCATCTCCAACGCCGACGATTCCGCCTCCGTACCCCGCCCCGAACCTGCTCCTGCCTGCGGACGGCGCAGCCTTCACCTTAGCCAACGATGTGGTCACGCTCCAATGGGCATCCGTTGGAACTTTACTTAGCAATGAAGCGTATCAGGTCACGATTGAAGATGTCACCGCCGATCAAGGCAGCCGCATCGTGGATTATGTGACCGATACAAAATATATCGTGCCGACCTCATTCCGTCCGAAGGACAACACCGCACACATCATGCGCTGGTGGGTAACCACAGTCCGGCAAACCGGCATGGACGATCAAGGCCAGCCAATCTGGAATTCTGCCGGCGCAGATAGCGAGAAGCGCGACTTTACCTGGGTCGGTGCCGCTGTTCCAACCACGCCAACGCCATAACCTGAACAACGAACTTCCGAAGTCATCCGAAGGCTTCGGAAGTTTTTTAGTCCCACCCTGACATTCTGGACTTTATGAAGAAAGTTCTCAACCGCATCATTACGGCACTGCTGCTCGCAACCATACCGACGGTCTTTTGTACCGTGATGTCCACGCCGATTTCATACGCCATTCCCTTGAGTTGCCCGCAAGGTTCGCGCGTGCTCAATATTTCCTGTGTTGACACAGCCTTTCACAATACAACGCCGTGGTATCGAAAGGATATTGGGCCTTCCCTCTTGACCCTTCCAGTTTGGCTCGTAATATCTTTGGGAATAGCCTGGGGATTGACGCGTACCCCAACGCCGACCGAGGTAGCCATGCCCACGCCCGAAGAAATCGAGTTGGACGAAAACTCGAGGCGCTGGCTTCCGCCCCAATGTCCGTATTGCGGCGGCGCGCTTTCGTTATCCAAAGCCAAATGGCTCAACCACGTCGAAGCCAAATGTCCGCACTGCGGCAGCATCTTAAAGAAATCGAAGCTACCGCGGCGGGAAACAACATGATTGACTTCAACCCAAAACTGGGACGCAAAATCAAACGACACTTGATGGTGGAATATTTCATCCGCGTTACGCCAACTTCACCGCGCGGCGAATGACGTAATGCCAGAGCCAATCGAGATCGGAGATCGCGTAAAAATCTTTCTCGATTCGGCTTTCTGGAAAAGCCAAGGCTGGTTTGAAGGAACGGTCATACGAATTGATCCGTACACGGAGCATCGCAGTTTCTACTGGATCGAATTGGATGTAAACGTGCAAGCCAAACATGGCGGGGCAACGAATTTGGTTTCCGTTTTGAATCCAAAACACATCAAGAAAGCCAAATAACCCCATTGTTATTACCATCAGAAAATTCCCTGCGATTTCTCAATAAGAGATGAAGGTCGGGCAATTGCCCGACCTTCATCATCAAACTACAACCTTCTTCTATCCTGCAAATTTACGGTATGGTCCCGGAAGCAGTGACCACATCTTCCTGATTGATGGATGTTGGCACGAACTGATACCCGTAGAACCAAACTACATCCTGCTTGTTATTCGTATCGGTCCAGAAGGCATGGAAGACGTTATCCGAACCAACAGCCAGATCAGTATAGTCGCCAATAAAGCCGCCGCCAAATCCATTCTGCGTGTTGATCGGATTCGTGCTAACCTTCTGCTCGGTCGTGGAACCAATCCTCGTTACGTAATAGTCGAGTCGGGCATTGTTTATATAGTTGCCGAGCGTATCGCAGGTAATCCGTCCAACTGGAGGCACCGGGCCGCTGGCGCAAGTCTGCCAGGGCGAGATAACATCTGCACCATAAGCGGACATGTAAACCACGCCCGACGTTGAAATCGCAACGCCCGGCCACAATGTATCAACGCGGCGAGCTGTGGCAGGAGCGTTGAGGGTACTGCCATCCGGCTGCGTCGCAGGATAACCGACAGCCGATTGCGTCGAATTATTCAGCGATGAGAAAACCGGCGCGGGTGCGCTCCACGTCTGTCCGCCATCGCTTGACTTGCTGTACACAACCGCTGAGTGGCAGGTGTTGTATACAGCTCCGCCGGAATAGAGAGACTCGCAGCCGACCGTACCGTCAAACGTGCTGTTATCGTTTGGCACTTCTGATGACCAGGCAACGTACACATCGCC
The DNA here is from genome assembly GCA_021796155.1 of Chloroflexota bacterium. Next base: position 5,210 of record JAJYOO010000097.1, on the reverse strand, counting down.
ATTCGGGGCGACGTCGCCAGCCGGGAAGCTATTAACACGGAAGGCAGTGTTCGCCAACGGGACCACTTCGGACAACGTCGAAATCACTTTTGGCTGGCTCCACGAATTGCCGCCATCAGGAGATTTGACAATATAGGTGCTGTCTAATGTGCCAAGCCGTGTGGAGCCATCCCAAACAATGTATAACGCTCCGTCATAGCCAACAATTGGCCGCGAACCCTGGTCATATACTACATTACCCGACACAGACTTCGGCGTAGCAAACGTTTTTCCACCGTCGGTGGAATAGGTAAAGAAAATCGGAGACTGGACGTAATTCCCATTGGACGCGTTGAAGACAAATCGGGTCCACGTGACATAGACACGATCGCGGAACGGACTTGAAGCGTGCCAGTCTGCTGCAATCCATTCCTTATCGTTGAAAACCGATGGGGATGTCGTTGGATTGATAAACGTGGGCTGGCTCCAGCTCAGCGCGCCGCTGTTATCGAACGTGCCCTTGTTGACTGCCACCGTATTAGGCGGAGACAGACGATCAAAGCCCAATCCCGCGTAATAAATATTGCCCTGGCTGTCGAACGCGAGAGCCGGATCACCGCCAGCGTCGTATTGACCGCCAGCCAGATGATCCACGCCGGGAATCAACGTACCAAGATGGCTTGGATCAGAGGACGCGCAACACCACGTACTGCCACCGTTATTCGAATAATACGTGCCTGAATAGCCGTCGCCGAGCGCACTGCATGGCACGCCATTAATTTCGCAAGACCATGTACGAGGCACATAATCATTCGCGGCTGCGACCACACGGTTCGGGTTATTCGGATCAACTGCGATCGCAGTTTCGTTCTGCGGCGCGCCGGCTGTATCCTGATTGACTGTCACGTCCGGTGCAAGAACGGTATTACCGTCAAGCGGACTTGATAAAACATAATTGGGGGTAATGGGCGCACTGGGGCTTGTATTCGAGTTTTCCACATTCGCTTCTTCCTCGACAAATGCCGAGAAACGAATCTGCAAGCCAGCCGTGCCATTCAAAGAAGCAACTTTACCTGCGAGAGAATTGATGTCATACTTGGGCGATGAGGCAGCAGTAGGTTGTGCGTTCACGCCAAGAACCAGACTCAACACGAAGAACGCTGTTACCATCATGCGAGCTTTCATATTCTTTTTTTTCTCCTTTGGCATGTGAATACGAAGAACGCTCACTAACTTGTTCATCCATCAAATTGTGTCAAGGCACCTCCTGGCAAAAAATAACTGCCGAAGCAAAAAACCTTCGGCAGTCTGGCGATCCCGCCCGGACGGGACCCATGACTTTGCGCCCCCACCTTACGATGGGTTTGCTCTTTTCAGAAGCAATCTAATAGTATATGAAATGTCATGTTTTTTCAAGAACCTTTTGGGAACTTTAATCAAACGTTTAGAGTGTGCAAGGATAAAATAAAATTGTTGTCTATGAATTCACAATCAACTCAACAGTTGCTGGACAAAGCCCTCGCCTCACGCGGGACTTTATTCGACGCGCACCACGAGTCGGCTTTTCGCCTCTTCAACGGATTCAGTGAAGGCTGCCCCGATTTAGTTATTGACCTTTACGCGACGACGGTTGTTATTCACAACTACGCCGACACGCCACAGCAAGGGGAAAAACTTGTGAATGAAACATGTAATTATTTGCAAAATAAATTTTCGTGGCTGAAGGCAGGACTCGTCAAAACGCGGAACGCAAAATCCGCAGATGGAAAACGCGGCAGGATTCTGTTTGGCAAAACGCTAGATCGTAAAATAAAAGAACATAATGTTTGGTACGCTATCGATCTGACGATGAACCGCGATGCGAGTCTTTATCTCGACACGCGTAACTTGCGTAAATGGTTGATCAAAAATGTTGAAGGCAAAACCGTCCTGAACACGTTCGCGTATACTGGTAGTTTGGGTGTCGCTGCGATGGCAGGCCGCGCCCGCCGCGTTGTCCAGCTTGACCGAAATCGTCAGTTCTTGAATCTCGCGAAAACATCTTATACAATCAACGGCTTTCCAATCCAAAAGGGAGATTTCGTCGCGGCGGACTTCTTTTCGCAAGTCAGCCAATTCAAACGCAGTGGTGAATTGTTCGATTGCGTTTTGATTGACCCACCGTTTTTCTCTGAAACTTCAAAAGGCCGCGTGGATCAGGAAAATGATAGTACGCGGCTGATCAACAAAGTGCGTCCGCTGATTAACGATGGCGGAATATTGATTACCATCAATAATGCGTTATATGTGAGTGGAAAAGAATATATGCAAACGATCGAGTCGCTTTGTGCGGATGGATATTTGAAGATCAAAGAATTGATTCCCGTCCCCGAAGATTTCACAGGCTATGCCGAAACGCGCGTTGGCAATCCGATCACCGATCCCGCGCCGTTCAATCATTCGACGAAGATTGCTGTTCTTGAAGTGCGGCGAAAAGAATTCACCACAGATGAACAGAGATGAAAGGGATTTTATACGCTTAGGTTTAGCTTGTTTATCAAACTATCAGTGTCTATCCGCATTTATTTGTGGTTTAAAAATACAATTCCCCAAGTTGCATCTAAAGCAATTGTGCCTGCTCGAAAGTATTCGAGTCAGCGCTATCCCACGGAAGCGGCGGGATGTTAACTTGCTTTGCCGCCCGCTGATAAAGTTCGCGGCAAATATAAGGCGCGGCTAAATTATCGGGCGAATGGCAGAACACAAACGCGTTTGCTTCCGCGCGCAGTTGCCCAGCAAGGTAACTCCCCCACTCATCTAAAAGCGGCGCATTGATTTCCATTTGCGGATGACCAATGTAACGAACAAAAACAAAATCGGCGGTGCGCTCTGGAAGAATTGGCGCATTCGGTTTGCGCTGCCGCGCTTCGAGCAGAGTCTGATACACACTGCCCTCGAGAATCTTGTCGCCATCCAAGCTGCGGATCGGGCGCGTGTCAATCACGACGCGCGCCATATTGCGACTCGACAGCAATTGATCCAGCACCTCGCGGTGCGGCGAGTCAAACCAATCCAGATGACGCACTTCGACTCCCAATCGGACTTGAGTCGGCCATGCTTCGAGGAATGTTTTCAAGTCTTCGAGTTGACGCGGCGAATAACCCGGCGGCAGTTGAAGGAACATCGGCCCGAGTCGCGTCCCAAACTGATTCATGATCTTGATGAATTCCTGCGCTTCCGCGATGTGATCAATTAATTTCCCGCCATGGCTGATCGCCTTTGGAATCTTGGGACAAAAGCGAAACGTCTCCGGCATTTGTGCGACCCAAGACTCAATATTTTTTTGCGACGGCACAGCATAGAATGTAGTATTGCCTTCGACCGTCGTGAGTCGCCGCGCGTATTCGCGCATGAAGTCCGCGGGCTTCGTGCCTTTGGGATAGAAATTCCCAACCCAGCCTTTGAACGACCAAATGGGACAACCGATAAAGAGTGACATATAAATATTATATAATGGCTTTCGCTCATGTATTAAGAAATATAATGTCACTCTGAGTGCAACGAAGAGTCTCCACCGCTTCGCGGCGGGATTCTTCACTCCCTTCGGTCGTTCAGAATGACATTGCTATTTAGAAGGTGTGAAATGAAAGAAACTGAAGTGCTCGCAAAAACCGACAACCTGCGCGTGAGAATCATGGTGCTGGAACCGCGCGAAGTCGCGGACTGGCATTATCACACGCAAGTGACCGACGATATCTTCTGCCTCACCGGGACAATATTAATCCGTCTGCAAGACCCCACCGAAGAAGTTCGATTATCGCCGGGACAAAGATGCCAGATCAAAACTGGAAGAGTCCACCAGCTTGAAAATTTGGTGAGCGAGGAAGCAACTTATTTATTGGTGCAGGGCATTGGGAGGTATGATTTCAATGTTGTCAACCAAAAGTAAACTCAGGCAGCGAAGCAGGGCTTGAAGATCGGATGCTCAGAAAAGAATTGTCGGGTTATGAAGATTATGCCAAGCATATTCCTCACCGATTGGTACCGGGTATTTGGTAAGAATCTGCTCCTCCAAAGAAGTATACTATCGCCAAAACCAAAAATTCTTTGACATCTTTTCAGATTAGGGCAAAAGAATGGAAAGCCAGACTTCTTTCACATGTCCAGTTTGCGGAAAGCCATTGATCCGAACAGAGTATGAGAAAGCTTTGGGACTTTGGGATGAAAAGCAAAAACACATCAAGCACCTTGAAACAGAGCAGAAAAAGTTAAGAGAACAAGCTAAGAGAGATCGGCAAGCAGTTGCGGAGGAGCGAAGAAAGTTCCGACAAAAGGAAGCAGACTTCAAGGTAAAGCAAGAAAGTTTAAAAGCACAAACCAAAAAAGCTTTAGCTGAACAAGCTAAGAAAGCAGAACGCGCTATAAAGCGGGAACATGCACTTACAGAACAAAAGCTAAAACAACAGCGCAAAGAAATTGAATCGTCCCTTAAGAAAACAATGCAGGCTCAGGTGAAGCAGGGGATTGCAAAGGGAATAGAACAGCAGAAAACGCAATTAAAGAAGCAACAAGTTGAACTCAGAAAGACTCGAAATAAAATGACGCAGCTCGAAAAGAGTCTCAGCTTGTCTGCAGAGAAATATCAGCAAGCAAACGCGGAAATCAAAAGACTTAAAGAGCAAATCGAAAAAGGAATTACCCCACAAATTGAAGGTTTACTTGAAGAAGGCAAATTGCTGGCTAAACTGCAAGAGTTATTCCCGCTTGATAGATTTGAACATCCTGGCAAGGGCGGCGACATTATTCAGTTTGTAATCGAGCAAGGGCAGCAAATCGGAAAGATCGTTTATGAATGCAAAAAGGTAAAACATTTCGACAAGAAACATATCGAACAAGCAAAAACTGCTCGAAGAATCCGAGAGGCAGATTTTGCAGTCTTGGTAACGAATGCTTTTCCATCCAAGAAACAATACTATTTTGTTGAGAAGACAGTTTTTGTCATCAGCCCAATAAGTCTTGAACCAATTACTCAAACTTTGAGGGACAGTTTGGTTAGGATTTACATGCTTCGTCTTTCAAATGAAGCGAAGTCAAAGGCTGTACAAAAAGTTTACGACTACCTCGCAAGCACTGAATATTCAAACAAAGTAAACGACGTAGCTAATCAGTTGCTAGATTTAGGAAAAGAATTAAAAACAGAAATTACATCACACAAAAGAATATAGGAAAAACGCTACAAGATTTACTCAAGT
>JAJYOO010000096.1 GCA_021796155.1 Chloroflexota bacterium | reverse complement strand
CGATTCGCGATCTTGTCCTGGACGATCAGCGGTTGCGAAACGAAATCTGCTGGTTCGTATTCGATTGTTGACCGACTCGCTCAAATCAATTGCTTAACAAACGCCTCGACTCTACGCTGCGAGCGCGGGTCAAGCGCAACACGTTAGGCGTTTATACTTAACTTCATGCAAAATAGATTATCCATAACACCTGGAAAGATTATCATCATTAACGGTCCGTCGAGTTCTGGCAAGACAACATTGGCGCTCGCCTTGCAAAAACAACTCGATATTCCTTTTATTCGTTTTTCTTTTGATCTGTTCATCGAACATAAAGCGTTCCCTTCGGAGCAAATCAAAAGCGGCAGGTTCTCCTGGGAGCAAATGAGACCTTTTGTTTTTCGAGGCCTGCATCAGTGCCTACCCGCGCTTGCAACAGCCGGCAATAATATAATTTTCGACCATATCATTGAAACCAAAGCATGGCTGTATGAATTGATATCTTTGATTTCCGCGCTGGATGTGTTTTTTGTTGGTCTACAATGTTCACTGGCCGAATTGGAACGACGTGAAATTCAGCGTGGAGATCGCCACCCAGGAGAAGCACGTCGAGATCTCGAAACTGTGCACAGCATACCAACTTATGATTTGGAAATAAATTCTGAAAATTCGTTGGAGGAAAACGCAACGTTACTTATTCAGGCATGGAAGGAGCGCCAACATCCTTCCGCACTCGAAAAAATGATTGAGGAGATGAATCTCCAGAAGTAAGGCATTTCCAAGCATTTTTCCACGCCCAAGCCAAGTTCACGTCTGCCCATTAATGACAATGCTTTAAGTAAAGATAATTGAGAGCTGGTGGCTGAAAGGAATAGAAAAAAAATGAAATACGTAGTCCTTCTAAGAAAAATCAACGTAGGGAAAGCCAATCGGATTAATAAAAAATCACTTGAAGAAACCTTTAAAGCATTAGGATATGCCAGCGTAGAAATATATATAAACTCTGGAAATGTAATATTTACTACTTCCAAGGCAAAATCAACCATCAGTAAAGAAGTCGAAAAAGCACTCCATGTTCTGTTCAAAACGCATATACAGTTTCTCGTAAAAACAATAAATGAAATGAAAGAAATTGGAAAAGCAATCCCAGATGAATGGAAAAATAATGATGAACAAAGGACCGATGTCGCCTTTTTATTTCACGAAATTGATCACCCAAGGCTGATAAACGAACTTCCAATTAAGAAGGAATTCGTTAAGATGAAATATGTAAGAGGCGCTGTAATAATGAATGTACAGAGAGAAAATGTATTTAAAAGTCAATATAGTAAAATTATTGGAAGTAAAGCTTATAAGTTTATGACAATAAGAAATGTCAACACTGCTAGATATTTGTCAGGAATAGAAAAAGTAGATCGAATGCATTAATAGCTTCATTCTGATTTAGCGGGGAAGAAAATTCTCGGCCCCACCCGCGCCGACCCGGCCTTCGGTCAGACGTCAAGGCGGCGGTGCTCTCCCATGAAGTGTTATATACTGGAAGCCTAATACTGCACAGAGCCAAGCGGCTGAACAATAGACGGCTACTTATTGGTATAGGAGCTTCTTTATGAATGAATCAGAAGTAACAGATTACATTATGAAAACATTCACCAAAGTCGAGACGATTAAAGCCTATGGTTATGACATGTTTTTCTATGGCGCTGATCGGAAGCTTTCTTTTGCGACGCTCATCTCATCGGACTATGATTACGACCACATATCGAATTTGAATCGTCTGGGAGTATTTCGCCTGAATATTGGCGTTAGCAAACAGACGTTTAAGTCGCTATTTGGCACAGATGGAGTCAACATCAAAGGTTACGATTTTACCATTCTAGATGTAATCATGCCTCATCCCGAATACGCGCAATATCATTTCATCTGCGTGCTCTCGCCGAGTGAAAAAACCTTTGAAAAAATACGCGCCCTGCTTGCCGAAGCTTATGACATCGCCGCTCGAAGATTCGCCAGTCAGGGCAAAGATAATGAAGCCAATTAAGAAATTCTTGCAAAGGCTGCTTGCTTTCTAAATACCGTCCTTTGATATACTGTCCCAATGCTAATCGAGTTTACCGGTAAAATTTGGTTCTGGCGCGGCCCTGCCCCATGGTTCTTCGTTACCATTCCGCCGAAGCCCAGCCGCGATATAAAAGAGATATCAAGAATCGTGACGTATGGCTGGGGAGTGATTCCGGTCCATGTGCGGATTGGCAAAAGCGAGTGGACGACTTCCTTGTTTCCAAAAGATGGCCGCTATATTGTGCCCATCAAAGCCAGTGTTCGAGAAGCAGAAAATGTTAATGTGGGCGACAAAGTAACCATACGACTCGAAGTTCGCTGATAAATGAAACGATCGAATTGATCAAAGATATGGGATGGCTTCAATGGAATTCCTGGAATTAAAAAATATCTCCGAGCGCTATTTGGATTTGGTGAATCCCACCAATCCCGAAAAAATTCTCACCGCAGGCCGCGTGGCGGGAATGAGAAAAGATTCCCATGTCATTGACTTTGGATGCGGCTATGGCAAGCCATTGATTCTCTGGGCAAACGAATTTGGGATTTCGGGAGTCGGTATTGACATCCGCCCCGCTGCGTGCGAACGAGCGCAAGAAAAAATAAAGTCACAAAGCTTGGAAAGTCAGATCAAGATTGTATGTGGCAACGCGGCGGAATACAAATTTGAACCGCAGAGTTTTGACGTTGCAACTTGCATCGGAGCGACTTTTTGTTGGAAGGATGGATTTTAAGAAGCTTTCCACGAAATGAAGCGGGCAATCATACCCGGCGGACGACTCATCGTCGGAGAAGTATATTGGTCACATTCTTCTGTGCCTGCTGAATATGCCCAGCGCGAACCGTCCATAACATCTGAGCACGAACTATTGCGTATGGCGCGTGAAGAAGGACTTGAGTTGTTTTATGTTCTTCATTCCAACCATGATGACTGGGACCATTACGAATCCGAGAATCTGCGCGGACTGTCAGATTGGCTGGATGAAAATCCAACACACCCAGCGCGCGAAGAAGTGATTCAGCATTTACATGAGAGTCAGGAAGAGTATCTGCAATTTGGACGTGAGTACCTCGGCTGGGCTTTATATGTGATGAAGCCAATTGTTTAGCGTAGGCAAAATGCGGCACGATCATTTCAGGTTGCAGATAAAGCCGTACCTTCTGGCGCGCAAGAGCCGGAAAATCTCCAACTTCCGTCTTGACAAAAATAGAATATGTGTTCTAAAATAAACGCATTCATTTATCGGTAGGTAAGCGAAACATGACTTTTGCTCACCCGCCAAACGCGCAAGATAATCTGTTACGGAGGTGTGACATGTCTGATGGTTTCGCAACAATCAACAACGCTCGCATTTATTACGAAATTGCAGGCACGGGACAACCGTTTGTGATGGTCCACGCGGCTATTGCAGATACCTGTCAATGGAACAATGAGTTTACTTATTTCGCAAAACATTACCGCGTCATCCGCTACGATATGCGCGGCTATGGAAAGAGCGAACCTGTTGAAGGCGAATTCAGCCATCTTCAAGATTTAACCGCACTCCTCGATTATCTGCATATTGACCAACCGCTCATCCTTATGGGATGTTCCATGGGCGGCGGGCTGGTAATGAATTTCGCCTTGACGTATCCGTCAAAAGTGAAGGCTTTGATTATGGTTGACTCTGGTCCAATGGGTTTGGAACTGGATATCGAGGAACCTGCCAAGTTCAAAGAAGTGGAAAAAGCCTATGATGCCGGAAACCTCGATCTGGTCGCTGAACTTGAAACGCAAATCTGGTTCGACGGCCTGGGTCGAACTCCATCACAAGTGAATCCTGTCATGCGGAAACTGGCTTACGAAATGAATCGCAATGACCTGACTCTTGATGCAAAACAACTTGGCAAACAATTACCCGATGTTCAAGTCCCGGCGGCCAACCGCCTGAACGAATTGCACATGCCAGTGCTTGCCATCGTCGGCGATCAGGATAAGCCTTTCGCCGTTGCCGCAGCCGATTACATGGTGGAGAAGATTCCATCCGCACGGAAAGCGATCATCAAAGACGCGGGGCATCTATCCAACATGGATCATCCCGATGAATTCCAGCAAATTGTCACGACATTTCTTGAAGGCGTTGCAGGTTGATGAGAAGCGACAGCTAAACTTCCTTCACCTTCACCAATCCCTCGTAAACGTTCACGATCTGTTTCGCAATCTTCTCCCAATCATACGATTGCGCCACTTCGACCGCGCATCGCCCCATCTCCGCGCGCAGATCATGATCGCTGAGCAGCAACGAAAGCTTATCGCATAATTTGTCCGGCTCGCCATCGGGGACTGTAAAGCCCGTCTCACCGTCACGCACGAGGAAACCGAGTCCGCCCACATCGGACGCAATGACCGGTGTGCCGCAGGCCATCGCTTCGAGCGCAACCATGCCAAACGATTCGTAATGCGACGGCATGACCAAAACTTCCGCCGCGGAATAATAATATGGCAAAGTATCCTGTCCGCGCTTGCCAAGGAACACAACCATCTTGCCCATGCAAAGTTCATCACACAGATGCTGCAAGCGCGCCATCTCAACGGACATCTCGTGCGGGCTGGCCCCCGGGTCACCGCCAATAATGGCAAGATGAACAGGCCGATCCATTCCTTTGACCTTCAAACAGGACATCGCCTTGATCAGTGTGTCCACTCCTTTTAGTGGCTCGATGCGTCCCACGAACAATACCATGCGATCATCAGGTTTCAGTCCGATAAATTGCTTTGCCTCGTCCGCAGGGATTGAATAGAAATGGCACGTGTCCACACCGGGAGGAATAGTTATGAGTTTGCGGTCGCTGGCTTTATAAAGAAATCGAAGCTGCGTTAATTCGGCAAGTGTGGCGACGATGACGCGGTCCGCGCGGTTCAGCACGCGTTGTTCAGCGGCGATCCGCTCCGGGGTTTCGCGTTCGCTATCCGTTTGCGCGATGCGGTTCTTCATCTCGCCCAACGTGTGGAACATGTGGACAATCGGCGTTCCGCCCCAGGCATCCGATAAAGATTCGGCAGCCAGTCCCGACATCCAATAATGGCTGTGAATGACGTCGTACTGGATTCCCTTTTCTTCCGCGAATGATCTGACCCCTTCAACGAACTCCGGAATATGTTTGACGAGCTCACGCTTCTCCACTGGGACCTCGGGGCCGGCCGGCACATGGACGACTCGGTTTCCATAACCAAGCTCGTGCACCACATGCGGCACATGTTCATCCTGCGAACGCGTGAACACGTCCACATGGATTCCCATTCGGCCCAGCTCGCGCGTCAGATCGCGGACATAAACATTCATTCCACCGGTGTCTTTGCCGCCCAGCGTTGCCAGCGGACAAGTGTGATAAGACAGCATTGCAATACGAAGCATAAATTCTCCAACTGTAATAGACGATGCGAACTCATAAAAACTTGCGAGATTATTCTTTCTCCTGTATAATCCCCGCCGCTGTTTCAACAATGTCATGTTGAGCGCAGCGAAGCATCTCACCTTTGAGACCCTTCGACTTTGTGTCGCCTCTGGCAGCACTCCGCTCAAATCGTCCCGATGTCCTTCGGGAGGGTGACATTATAAACATAAGCCACCATAGCTCAGCCGGTAGAGCAGACGTTTCGTAAACGCCAGGTCAAGGGTCCGATTCCCTTTGGTGGCTCAACTGAGTTGGAATGTTATTAAGTTTACAGGTTGGAGGTTGCAAAGACCTCCAACCTGTAAACTTTTAAACTATGCTAATTCATCGAAAATACGATCGAGCGCTTCTTCTTTGACATCGAACACCGCGTTGTGCGGAGTGAGCGGTTCTTTTGTCATCCATTCGGGGATGCGATCATCCTTCTTTGTGAATCCTGCGCGGCGATTGAACTCGCGCTCCACCTTGATTGTCTCTTTGCCAATCTCTTGCAAAATGCTATCGGAAACATCCCAGCCATAACGAGCGCGCAATAAACGCGCGATGACTGCGCTGGGCGTAGCCGCATATCCGAACGCGGCGAAGATGCACGCGCCAACCGAATCATAGCCTGCCATGTTGTATTGCGCGGTGCGCGACGGATCGAGTTGAACGTTCGGGTCAAGGTGATTGACTTTGGCGCGGATGGTCAAGCCTGCGGTGTGGTCGGCGCCCTGGGGCGACGTGGCATATGTCACGCCCGTGCCTTTGATGGCACGCGGCTCATACGCTGACATCGCCTGACGTTTGACCACAGGCACACGTTCAATTCCGAATTTCTCTCCAGTTGCCGCCGCGCCGTCACCGAGCACGTGTCCGACTTCCGTGCCTTTGCGTATTTCATGCAACAATTCCATCGCACGTTGACCGTCACCCCAGTTCATCAATTTTGCGTCGCAAGCAACGCCCAACGATGCGCCAATTTCAATCGAGTCCAAACCGAGATCGTTCACTTCCCAGTTCATGTGCGCAATCGTATCGAGTGATGGAATGCCGAGATTGGAACCCATTAAACCAATCGTTTCATATTCGAGCGGAGAGACAATCATCTTGCCGTCTTCGCCGCCGAAGAGGTTCGAGCATTTGATCGTGCAGCCTGCCATGCAAGCATGAGATGGATCAGATGGCTTGCCACGCTCCAACAAAAACTCACGCATCTTCTCGCCACTAATATCATCCACTTGCTCAAAATGTCCTGATGAAAAGTTACGTGTCGGCAATGCGCCAAAGCCATCGCACATGTGCGCCATCGCGGCTGTTCCATAATCGCGATATAAAATGGACTGTGGATGTTCCATCACAGCTTTGGTGTAATCTTTTTGCGCTGCCTTGAATAATTCCATATCAGCAATTGGCGGTTTCTGCCCGCCGGTATGATCGAACACGATTGCTTTAAGTCCCTTTGATCCCATGACCGCGCCGAGCCCGCCGCGGGCAGCAATTCGAGCAGGTACTTTATCTTTATCGAGATTTTGAATCCCCGCGGCTTTCATCTTCATTTCGCCGCCTGGGCCAATCAATGCAATCGCGACTTTATCTCCATATTTTTCGATCAGTTTTGGTGCAGTCTCGTAGACTCCGAGTCCAACCAGTTCATCAGCTTTTTCCCACTTCGCACCCTCAAGCGAAAGATGTAATATCCAGAAGCCTGACTCAGCAGGTTGATCTTCGATGACCAAAGCATGGATACCCATGTGTGTCATGTGCAAACCCGTGCGCCCGCCCGCGTTGGATTCTTTGATACCGCCCGTCAATGGAGATTTGCCACCAACTGAGATTCGATCCGTGGACGAGAGCATATGTCCAACAAGGAGTCCCGGAGCGAAAATCAACTTATTCTGGGGGCCAAGCGGATCACATTTCGCATCCACTTCATCGAGCAGGATACGCGCGGTGAGGCCGCGGCCACCGAGGCGTTTCCAAGTTTCAGGAACAGGCTCCCGCTTCAAAGTCCGGGAACGAACGTTAACGCGCCAAATCTGTGATTTATAGTCAGCCATTTCGCACTCCTATAAGCTGGATTATAACAACGGCCATTTGCAAATTGTTTGCAAAACTCACAGCCGCTACCAACCGATAATTTCCAAATAAAGACAAATGGTTCGGAACACCCTTGCCGCCGAATCAATTCACCGCGAGCGGTTATTTTGCCGTTTCTTTTAATGCTTGGCCAAATGCTTTGAGACCATCATTGATCTGCTCGCTCGTCACGTTCAACGGCGGAATCCAGCGGATGGTGTTGTCATACGTCCCACACGTCAGCAGAAGCAGATCATG
>JAJYOO010000095.1 GCA_021796155.1 Chloroflexota bacterium | reverse complement strand
TCAATCAAGCGGATGACAGGGCCGTCGAGACCGATGGTATCCGTCCATCCAAGCAATGCGTTGCCCGGTGATTCGCTCCACATCACCAAGCGACGGGCAGCCCGTTCAGGATTCTTAACAAAAGGCGCGTGGCGAAAGAATCCAGAAAATCTATTTACATAATAATCGTCGGTGTCGCTGAGCGTTCCATCCACATCGAAACATAGTGCGCGGATACGTTGAAGGTTGAGAGGCATGATGCAATTGTATTCGATTTTGCGGCAATCAATGAAGGAGTATACTTTCGGTCATGGAAAGCACATTGACTTATCTCGAATGTCCTGAATGCGGAAAACATTTCGATGCGAAGCGATTACAGACTTTTTGCGAAGACTGCAACTCGCCATTAGTGGCGCACTATGATTTTGATAAAGCGCGTCGTTTCCTCGACCCCAAAACGGCCGCGGCTCGCCCACGCGGACTCTGGCGATGGGCTGAAATCCTGCCCATGCACGAAGAAAAGAATCGGATGACGCTTGGCGAGGGAGACACGCCATTGATTCTAACTTTGCGTTTGGGAAAAAGTCTCGATCTAAAAAATCTTTTTATCAAAGATGAATCTGCAAACCCGACCGCGTCTTTCAAAGCGCGCGGATTGGCAATGGCTGTTTCAAAAGCGGCCGAACTCAAAGTCAAAGGCTTTGTCATTCCGACGGCAGGAAACGCAGGTGGAGTATTGGCACATAGGCGGCGCGTGCAAAATCGAAGCTCATATCTTTATGCCAAAGGATGCGCTGCATAAGACCCGAGGAAAGAATAGTTTTGTTTAATACCGGAACTGGACTAAAATATCTTTAGAACCGTCAGTAGATCGTGCTCTCGTCGTCGCTTGCACTTTGTTCTTTGAGTGTCCACGGCAGCGAGACGCCGCCGCGAGAATATTATTTTGATGACTTTCGCAGGACGACTAGCATAAAAATAACCACAGGACGGAATTACATCCATGCCTAAAGACCGCACAAGGTCACTGCTGGAACTTCTCATTCAAATCAACCGTGAAGTTGCCGCGGCGCTCGATTTACGCACCGTGTTGCAGCGCTTGCTTTTCGCGGCCATGCAAAACGTCGGCGGTGAACGCGGCAGCATCGTTGTTCTCGATGACACCGGAAAACCCATCGACGCGACTATTGTCTACGGCAAAAGCCTGCATGAGCACACCACGCAGCAATTACGCGAGACCGTTGATCGCGGTCTCGCCGGTTGGGTAATCAAAAATCGCAAAGCTGTTCTCATTCCAGATACGAGCAAGGATGAACGCTGGCTCAAGCGGCAGGATGACGCGAAAGATCAAAGCGGCGCGAAATCAGCCATCTGTGTTCCGCTTCTGGCGCGGGATAATTTGGTCGGCGTACTGACCCTCGTCCATCCCGCGCCGAACGCTTTTGGTCCCGATCATCTTGAACTGATGCGAGTCATTGCGGATCAGGCCAGCATCGCTGTTTTGAACGCGCGGCTTTACACTGAAAGTTCGCGGCAGGCTCGCATCATGACAGCATTGGCGGATGGAGCAGCCATTTTCAGTGCGTCGCTCGAAGTGCGCGAAGTCTGGCAGCGCGTACTTAATCAGACTTTGCAAGCCATGCAAGTAGAAACCGTCGCGATTGGATTGATCGAAGGCGCAGAAGGAAGCATTGTTTTCCGCGCCGCCGCGGGACATAATGCGGGCAGCATCATCGAACGGCGTATCCCCGGCGGAAAGGGACTCGTTGGCCAGGTTGCGCGTGACGGTCACGGCATTGTGATCGCCAATGTGCGGGAAGACAAACGTTACACCGACATTGACCTCTTTGCCGGAATTGAAGTCAAAGCCATAGCCATCGCGCCAATCCAGTCGCAGGGAAAAACCATCGGCGTGCTGGAAGCGATCAACCCAATCTCGAAATCATTCGACGTTGATACGCTGACGGTGATGACTGGCATCGGAAGCTTGGCAGGTACAACGATCCGCAATGCAGAACTTTTTGAAGAATTACAAAAAGCGCACGAGCGTTACCGCGAACTTTTTGAAGAAAGCATTGACCCCATTTTCATCACCGATTGGGACGGGAGAATCATCGAAGCCAACCGCGAAGCCATACGGTTGAGCGGATTCAAATCCGAAGAACTGCACCACATGAGCATTGACCAGCTGCATGAAGTTAAGTGGAATAAAGTCGGGATCGAATTCGAGAATCTGCGCGAGGACGATGGCAATGTCTATGAATCGGTGTTGCACAAAGCCAATTCGGGTACAGTTCCAGTCGAAGTCCACGTGCGACGCGTGGAGTTTGAAGATGCCGAATCCGTGCAATGGACTCTGCGCGATATTTCCGAACGCAAGGAACTCGATTCCCTGCGCGATGATTTGACGGCGATGATCTACCATGACCTGCGTTCGCCGCTTGGAAACATCGTCTCGAGTCTCGAAGTCTTGAATGGCATGATCAACGACGATGAAGCGACGCGTTCGATTTTGAATATCGCGGTCAGTTCCACGGACCGCATCCAGCGGTTGGTAAATTCGCTGCTCGACATCAACCGTCTCGAATCGGGACAGGCCATCGTCTCGCAGCAATATGTCAGTCCACAGGTCTTAATCCGGACTTCGATAGACGATGTGAAGCCGTCGGCTACCGGACGACATCAAACCGTCGAAACGCACATCGCCGACAATTTGCCCAACGTTTGGGTGGACGCGGACATGATGCGGCGTGTGCTCATCAACCTGCTGGAAAATGCGATCAAGTTCTCGAAAGCTGAAACGAAAATTGAAATTGGTGCAAAGCAAGAAGGCCAATCCGTGGAATTTTGGGTGCAGGACACGGGTCCCGGCGTTCCTGCATCGGAAAGCAAACACATCTTCGAGAAGTTCGTGCGCGTCAAAGGCAAGGATCGTCCCGGCGGGCTGGGCATCGGGTTGGCATTTTGTCGGATCGCGGTGCAAGCTCATGGCGGAAACATTTGGGTCGAGAGCGAAGAAGGCAAAGGCTCGAAATTTATTTTCACCTTGCCGGTGATGGATGGAAAAATTTGAATGAGGGTAAAATAATCATCAATACCCCTTCCGTCCCTACGGGACACCTCCCCCATTTTCTTTCACAGACAGAAAATGGGGAGGCAGGCGAGGGCTGAGGAGTTTTCATGCAGTCAATTGCAGACAATGTTTATATCGAAGACCATTATCTCGGCGTGACGCTGGGCGTGATACAGGAGCCGCGCGGACTGATCCAAGTCGACGCGCCGCCGTCGCCGGAGGACAGCCGTTCGTGGCGCGCCGCGCTGATGAGCTTCAGCAGCGGACCGGAACGCGTCCTCATCAACCTCGATGCACATCCCGACCGGACGCTTGGCGCACGTTCGATGGATTGCACCGTCATCGCGCAGGACAAAACCGCGCAAGTCTTTCGTTCGCGCCCGACCACATTCAAAGCGCAAGGAACGGAAACCGGCGCGGACTGGGAAACCATTCCCGGACTTGGCACAGTGCGATGGGCGCCGCCGGAAATTTCGTTCACAGATCGAATGTTCCTTCATTGGGATGAAGAGCCGGTGATTTTGGAACATCATCCCGGCCCGGCATCGGGTGCGATGTGGGTTGTTATTCCAAGCCAAAAAGTTGCTTTCATCGGCGACCTCGTCCTGAAGAATCAACCTCCCTTTTTGGCGCACGCCGACCTTCCAGCATGGCTTGAATCGCTCGACGTTTTGATGGGTTCGGACTATCGCGGTTACACATTTATCAGCGGTCGCGGCGGGACCGTCTCGACCGCGCTTATCAAAGCACAAGCCGAATTGATCAAGCAGATTCATGACAAACTGGAAAAGATGTCTGCGCGCGGTACGTCGCCGGATGCAACCGAAAAATTGATCGAACCATCGCTTAGCACATTCAAATCTTCAGCGGCGAAACACAAGCAATATATCCAGCGTCTGCGCTACGGACTGCGGCATTATTACACGCGTCATTACCATTTGGGCAATGCAGCAGAAGAATAATCCACAGACTACACAGACATCGTACTTGAAGAGTATTTCGCAGATTTTAAATTCTTTGAATCTGTGTAATCTGCGAAATCTATGGATGAATCTTTAACAGGTGATATTCAATGACTGAACCTTTTCAACGACTCTTCGAAGTCACACGCGGTAATATTGTCGAATCGATTCATTACGGCGCGATCGCGGTGGTGGACTCTTACGGCCAACTTTTATATTCCTATGGCGACCCGCAAACGGTCGCCTTTTTACGCTCTTCGGCCAAACCGTTTCAGGCTTTGCCATTCGTTGAACGCGGTGGCGTGGAACATTTTGGTTTTACGCCAAAAGAACTTGCGTTATCGTGTGCATCGCACGAAACCGCGCAGATGCATCTTGACGCCGTAAAAGCCTTGCAGGAAAAAATCGGCATTCATGAAAGTGACCTGCAATGCGGAGCACATCTGCCTGGCGACCCAGAAATGTTAAAGAAAGTCATCATCGAAAACATTACACCCACAGCCAACTTCAACAACTGTTCCGGCAAACACACTGCCATGCTGGCTCATGCCAAGATGCGTGGGCTGCCGCTTGAAACGTATCTCGAACGCGATCATCCGATTCAGCAGGATATTTTGACGACCTTCGCCAAGATGTGCGGGATCGAACGCGACAAAGTGGAACTCGGCACCGATGGCTGTTCCGCGCCAAACTTTGCATTACCGCTTCGGAACGCCGCTCTGGGCTTTGCCCGTTTATGTGACCCGGAATCTCTTCCCAAAGCGCGTGCAGACGCGTGCCGAAAAATTACTTCGGCCATGATGGCTCATTCCGAAATGGTCAGCGGATTCGGCGAGTTCGATTGCGAGTTGATGAGAGTTGGAAACGGGAAAATCCTGACGAAGCGTGGCGCGGAAGGATTCCAAGCCATCGGACTTTTGCCCAGCGCAATCAGCAGAGAAACACGCGGCATCGGCATTGCTTTAAAAGTGATGGATGGAGACGCCGGGCGCATGAATGATCAACTCAAATCTGCCCCGCGCGTCCGCCCGGCAGTGGCGTTGGAAATCCTGCGTCAACTAGGCGCACTGAACGATCCGCAATTGAAACAACTCGCCGCGTTTGGTCCAACTCTACCCGTCAAGAATCATCGTGACATTATAGTTGGTGAGTCAAGACCAGTGTTCAAGCTTCAAAATAATTAATGGCTGTCACACTTCCAGAATCCTTCCTGTCATCCTTGGTCGCCGAACTTAAAACACCCAACGTTATTGTAACTTGAAGCATAAGCCTGCCGCTTGGGCAGACTTATGCTTCCAAAGAGCATAATTTCGAATCGGCACAATGTACTACGCCTTATCCTTTGATCGAACAAACCCATGCAACAAGGGGCTGCACAACATATCGCGTTCTGATTCAAGCGATAATCAGAAGCAGGTACCCGAAAAGTGATGCTGGAGGGCATGGATAGTTCATTTTTGAGATCAAAGGGCAGATGTTTTTTCGGCAAGATTATGCTTCCAGAATCTGCTTTCGGCAAACTTGTGGTTCCATGGTCGTCTCTTTTTGGTTGCTCGCGCATCATCTTCATGAGTAATGAACGGCAGACTTATGCTTCCAAGCTTGGCAATGTTATGGGTTAAGTCACAGTTATCGGTATCACAATAGCGGGAAGTTTTTCGCGTGGCCAAGGTGCACAATTTAGCGATGTGGATTTGCAGCTTTATGTCGCTGAAAAGCCAGGCGGTTTGATCGACTTACTCGAACTGCACAGGTGTCAAGATTTTCTCATTAGCATTCATTACGATAAGATCGAAGAAGAACAAGCAAAACTCACACGTCCATGGGATGCAATTTGGGCTGTGCCTGGACTCCGTCAAGCCACGATTCTTTATGATGCGGACGGTTCCATCTCATTACTAAAACAGGCGGCATTAGAATTTAATTGGGCTGCCCTTCAACCTATTGCAAATCAGTTCGCATCCAATGAATTGTCAGGCTATGCAGAAGAAGTATATAAAATTCTCAGCGGATTATCTCTTGGACAAGAATCTAAGGTTCTTTATGCAAGCTTGGGCATGGTATTTGGAATGGCCAAAGCAATTGCGGTTCAACGCGGTATTTTGATCGAAACCGAGAATCGTTATTTCGATTTGATTCAAACTTCCGTTGGTCTCAACAGCAAGTGGACAAAATTCTTTCGTCCTGCCCTCGGTGCTGATACAAGTTCTGCAGACATTCCCGCATTTAAAACTCGCGGGATTGCTTCGCTCAATCTTTATCGCCAAACAATTGAAATGATGAATGAGATCATTTTGAGCGAGCATCGTGAAGTTATAATCAGCACACTCAACTTGATCAAAACAGCAGGTTATTAATGGCAAAGGGCCTTTCAAAGCGCGCACTAAAAATTCACGAGAAACTTTTAGAAGTTTTTGGCGAACCGGTTTGGCGCAATCCCATGCCGCCAGTCCACGAATTAGTTTCCACAATCCTTTCGCAAAACACAAACGACACAAACCGCGACCGCGCCTTCAATGCTTTGCGCGCTAAATTTCCAACCTGGGAAGCTGTGCGCGATGCAAAAACAAGAGATGTGGTCAATGCAATTCGCCCGTCAGGATTGGCAAATCAAAAAGGTCCACGCATACAAAATGTATTACGCGAGATCACAAAGGAACGCGGCAATCTGGATTTGTCTTTTCTAAAAGATTTGCCGCTCGAAGAAGCGCGCTCTTGGCTAATGAAGTTCAATGGCGTCGGTCCAAAGACTGCGGCCATTGTTTTATGTTTCTCGCTCGGACGCCCCGCGTTTCCGGTTGATACGCATATTTATCGCGTGACTGGTCGAATCGGTCTGCGCCCCACGAAGATGACCGTCGAGCAAGCGCATCCGTATCTTGAAAAATTGTTTCCGCCGGAAACCTATTACGCCGCGCATTTGAATCTGATTCGCTTGGGACGCGAAGTGTGCCATGCGCGCATCCCTGATTGTCCGAAGTGCCCCGTCCGCAGGTGGTGCGATTATGAGCCGAAGACAAAATATTAGTTTGTCAACGCCCTGCGCCCTTTCAGGGTTGCGAGGAACCGCGAAGCGATGACGCGGCAATCTCCTGTTTGAAGGTTACTTAAGATTGCCACGCGCCCTCGGCGCTCGCAATGACACAAACGTTATGGAAAATCAACCTCCCGTCAGCATTGCTTTAGAAAAACTTCGAATCCCGCATCGCGTGTTTCGCCATGCCGGTCAAATCACATCGCTGGAACAAGCCGCGTCCGAGCGCGGCCAGCGCCCCGAACAAGTTGTCCGCAGCATCCTGTTTCGAATTGGCGAAGGCGAATTCACTATGGCATTGGTCGCGGGACCAGCACAAATCTCATGGAAGAAACTGCGCCAGCATCTCAGTCAATCTCGATTGACAATGGCAACCGAGGATGAAGTGTTGGAAGTCACAGGATATCGCATCGGGACAGTGAGTCCGTTTGGATTGGTGCGTCCGCTCAAAGTCCTGATTGACCCGAGCGTGCTGAAAGAAGATGAAATTTCCATCGGGTCGGGTGTCCGCAACACAGGCATCATCCTCAAAAGCGCAGATTTACAGCGCGCTTTGAATACCGCAGAAATCGTCCAACTGATTTAACCGCTTGACAAAATTCAATCGCTGAACTATATTGTAGATGTAAAGTCTATAATTCTAATAGACAAACTATGAGACTTTCAAAACGCGGTGAATACGGGCTGAGAGCCATGATCCTGATGGCAACACCGACCGAAGACAGCCACCCTCTAATTGTGCAGATCAAGTTGAGTGTGCTGATTATA
>JAJYOO010000094.1 GCA_021796155.1 Chloroflexota bacterium | reverse complement strand
CATTTTTTAACACGGGCACGCCATCTTCATACGCGTGCGAGACGTGATCGAATTCCACTTTGCCTTTGATCTCGGTCATGGCTTTTGCGCCGGGCTTGTTTTGCACGGCAGGCACTTCATCGAGCAGCCCGAAGATGCGCTCCGCCCCCGCGATCGCGTTCTGGATGTTCGTCCACAACACCGCGATCTGTTGAATCGGTTGGTTGAAGCGTTGAACGTATGCGAGGAAGGTAACGATCAAACCGAAGGTCACGACTGTGCCGAGCAAGCTTTGGTTTTTGAACAAGAACCAGCCGCCCACGCCGGTAACAATCGCCATCGCAATATAGCCGAGTGCTTCCAATGTTGGCGAGAGCGCGGCGGTAAAGGATACGGCGCGGATATTTGCGTCGCGGTTGGCGGCATTGATCGTTTTGAATTGTTCGATATTTTCATCCGCGCGATTGAAAGCCTGCACTTCGCGGACTGCGGCGATGCTTTCCTGTAATTCCGCGTTGACGTTGCCGATCTCAGTGCGCGTCTTGCGGAATGCCTTGCGTGCCTGGTCCGAGAAATAAAGTGTTGCAAGGAACATGATCGGCGACACTGCCAGCGAGAGCAAAGCGAACGGCAGGTTTTCCGTGAACATGCTGTATGCAACCCAAATCAAAAGCAGGATGCCGCTGAACACGTTGACCAGCGCGAACGAAATCGCTTGTTCGATGGCGCTCGTATCATTTGTAATGCGGCTCATCAAATCACCGGCTTCGTTAACCGAATAAAAGCTGAGCGAGAGCTGGTGCAGTCGTTCGAATACGTCCACGCGCAACGCGCGCAACACATGCTGGCCTGACCATGACATTGTAAAGAAGGTCATGCCGGTGAATGCGGATCCAATGAGGAAGAGTGCGACGATGATTAGGATCAAGCGCGTCAGGCCAGCGACGCGGTCGGCATTCGTCATGGATGTCAGCGCGACCGGCACAAAGTTACCAAGCCGCATCGCATTGGCAACGATCCATTGCGTGCCGCCAAGTTTGCCTGGGTCAGATACCAGCCAGCAAGCGGCTTCCGATTGCTGGACTTGTGCGCTGGACGCGGAGAAGAATGTATCGAAGCTGGTGTTGCTCGCTCCAAGCGGGACGAGAAAACAATCGGTTGCCTGGCCGATCAAATCCGGCGTTGTGACCTGAGTCCATGTTGCGATCACTACGAGTAAGATTGCCAGAAACGCTGCGACTCCAAAGCGGCCAAAGTAACCAAGTAAACGAAGCAGGGTATCGCTCAACTTGCGCGGCTTGAGCGTATCCTGATTGAGCATGTTGCCGAAACGGCCGGGGCCCATCATAGGTTTACCCTCCTTCCATCGTTGCCGAAGATTTCCGGAGTCTGGTGAGAATGTTCTTGTTCATATGCCAATATTTGTGAGTTGTAAATTTCTGCATAGATCGGTTCGTTTTCCATTAAGTCTGCGTGCTTGCCTTGGGCAACCACTTTGCCTTTGTCGAGCACAAGGATTTTGTCCGCGCTCATGACCGTGCTGATGCGTTGTGCGATGACAAACGATGTGCGATTCTCCATCAGCTTGTCGAGCGCGGCTTGGATCAATGATTCCGTCTGCAAGTCCACGCTGGAGGTTGAATCGTCGAGGATCAAAATGCGCGGATCGAGCAAAAGGGCGCGGGCAATCGCGACGCGCTGCTTTTGTCCGCCGCTGAGCGTGGTGCCGCGTTCGCCAACATGCGTATCATAGCCATCAGGGAAAGATACGATGAAATCGTGAGCCTGAGCCGCTTTGGCCGCCGCGACGATTTCGTCATCGCTCGCATCGGGACGTCCGAAAGCAATGTTCTCGCGAACCGTCCCGCTGAACAATGTGGTTTCCTGCAACACGATTCCGATTTGCTTGCGTAACGATTCGACTTTGATATCGCGCAGGTCATGACCGTCCACAGTGATTCTGCCTTCAGTCGGATCGTAGAAGCGCGGCAACAAATTGATGATCGTGCTTTTGCCTGAGCCGGTCGCACCGAGCAGTGCGATGCGTTCGCCGGGCGCGGCCTCGAATGTGACTTCGCTCAAGACCGGTTCGCCGCCGTGGAAATATCGAAAGGTCACGTTCTCGAATTTGACATCGCCTTCGACGGATGGCAATTCAATCGCGTCGGGCTTGTCCACGATGTCAGACTTGGCATCGAGGATTTCGAAGATGCGATCCGCTGAGGCGGCGGCCTGACCGAATTGTGTGATGATGAATCCAAGTTGTGCAACTGGGAAGAACAGGTAAACTAAATACAGCGAGAATTCCTGCCAGTCGCCGAGCGTCAGCAAACCGGCGATGATTTGTTTGCCGCCAACGTAAAGAATTGCAGCTTGTCCAAGATTAGCAATCAGGAAAATCACCGGGAAGAGGAACGTGAACAACTTGGCGACCGAAATAGCCTGGCCCATCAAGTCATCCGCGGCGGTGCGGAATTTCTTTTGCTGTTCTCTTTCACGCGTGAACGCTTGGATCACTTTGATGCCCGCCAAATTTTCCTGCAAGATCGTGTTCAGCGTGGAAAGTTTGATCTGGACTTTTCGGAACATCGGTTGCGCCGCCGCGCTGAAGATCATGAACATTACCAGCGCAATCGGCAGGATTGGCATCGCCGTCCAAGCCAGTGGAACATTGGTCGAGAACAGGATGATAACTGTCCCCGTCAGCAAAATGATCGCACCGACCAATTGCAGCAATCCTTGCCCGATAAATAGACGGACTTTTTCAACGTCATCCGTAGCGCGGATCATCAATTGCCCGGTTTGATTCTGATCGTGATAAGAGAAAGACAATTTTTGAATCTTCGCATACAGGTCATTGCGAAGATCGTAAGCCACCGACTGCGAATTCTTCTCCGCCCAAAACGCCTGGAGAAATGCAAAGACACCGCGCAATGCCGCCAGAACCGCGATGGCAACGATAGACCAGATCAATGCTTGTGGTGCACTGTTGAGATTGGCGTTCAATTGAGTGACGAGTTGGGCCCGTGTCCAGTTCGTTGGGTAATTCAATGCCGTAAGGATTTTCGGCAATGCCTGCCCAATGACGGAGGAAGGAATCTGATTGAGCGCCTGCAATACTTGATTAGCTACATAGCCGCTGGTCACCGCGTTGATGATGTTGGCGATCATGCTCGGTACCGCTAATTGAGCGAGCGTGGCAATCACCAAAAAAATATACGGCAGCGCGGCCTCGCCTTTGTAATGAGTCAAATATCGGATCGCCCTTGCGACTGAACCAGCGCCTGCGCGTCTCTCGCCGGGGCGTGACATGGATCGTGATACTGCTGCTTGCATGGATGTCCTTTCTATTTCTAAATTTATGAAACGCGTGCCTGACAATTTATAAAAGATGGTTGTGAATTGGATGTGAATTCATTTGGGATGTCGCTGCGGGCCGCGTCCCGAGCGAAGCGTAGCAAAGTCGAAGGATGCGGCGAGCAATCTCCCTGATGATTGGAAACTGCTTCACGACCTCGCAATAACGTTTATTTTTGATCCAACTTACGCGCCGCTTCGGTCAGGACTTTGAGCGCCTCAGCGGTCCTTTCGCGTTCTTTTTCACTGAGAGTTTCGGCCAGCATATCCACCCAGCGGAAGCGTTCATTCATTCCCTTTTCGATCATGGACTTGCCTTTAGCCGAAAGTTGGATATGCTTTACTCGACGGTCATGCGGATCTTCCGTGCGCTCGATCAGCCCGGCCTGGACGAGGTTGTCCACGTGCTGGCTGGCCGCCGCGTTCGTGATCTCGAAGCGTTCGCCGATCTCCGAGATTCCACATGCGCCGCGATGATACAGTTGCATCATGATGCTGAATTGCGGCATCGAAAGCCCGGTGGCCTTGGCGTGGTGTGACCAGCCACGCATCGAGCGCTGCGTTGAGACGTCCACCCATGAGCGGACGGCTAGAGTGAACGGATCGGATTTCGTCATGGTTAAGCCTTCTTGTTAGTTAAGCAGGCTTAACTTTATGCGCGAGTTATAGAGTTGTCAAGGCAAAAATTGTTGGAGAAGTGTAAGAAAACCAAATGACAGATATTGAAAATGGGCGAAATATTTCGCCCTACCGATTCTCGAACATCGAATTCCAATTTTCTATTGCTCTAATTCTTTCCGATAGAACCGATAACGCTTATAGATTTTCGCTCCCATGTGATGCGCGAGATCGAATGTGTCGGGGTTGTCTTCACCGGTCAGGGAAAGATCGGCCCATTTGTAACCTTTGGCGGCAGCGCGCTTCGCCATCTCGTCGAATAGCAAAATTGCGACTCCGGTATCCCAATATTCAGGTGGGACGGCCACACTCTTGATCGCAATCGATTCGACTTTTTTGTGCTGATAATATAAAGCAGGCAGATAATCCCACGGATAACGTAGGCCATTGATATGAATGATGATTTCATTGAAGTTTGGAATGGCGGGAAACCAACCCACGGCTTTGTCATCAGCTTCTGCGAAAAGCACCAGCTCAGGATCGGCTATTTCCTTCAGCGGCAGGACCATCGTCTCGATTGCCTCGCGTGGATACGGCATGAACCCTTCCAAATGAGCCAACGCGCGGTTTTGCAAATCCCAAATGCGGTCAATCTCGTTTTCCACATCGTCCATGTTTGCGCCGCGGACTTTGAAATTCTTCCGCTGACGAACGCGGTCTGCCACACGCGATAACCGCTGTATCTTTGGATTGTTCAAATCAAGATCAATGGCATAAGCCAGCCCATCATCATGTTCCAGTCTAAAACCATAGTGCTCGAAGAAACTTTGATAATAAGGCGGATTGTATCCGCATAGTAATGGAGCTGGACGGTCGCGTCCCTCGATGAGAATTCCACGATTCTCTTCCCGGTCCAAGTTATATGTTCCAATCATCGCAGTGAGATGATGTTCGCGCGTCCAGGCCTCTGCCTGCTTGAACAACGCCTCGGCTACCGCGTAATCGTCAATGCACTCGAAGAAGCCAAACATGTTTTCCTTTGCTTCTTCTTTTTCCCGCGCGCAGACAATCGTCCCGGCGGGTTTTCCGTCTTTCCACGCGATATAAAGATCGGCGATGCCTCCGCCCTTGAAGAACAAACCGCGGGCCGGGTCTGTGGCTTTCTTGCGGTCCGCTAGAATTGGCGGAATCCACAACGGGTCGTGTTTATAGATGCGCCACGGAAAAGTCAGGAAGATATCGCGTTCATGCTGTGTTTGGACGGGGCGAACTTCGATCATGAAATCCCTATTCTGATTTTGCGATGTTGGATTTACGTCGTTCTTCAAGATGACGCGCGATCTCGCTTGATTTACGCGTCCCAAATTTCGAGCGCCGCAGCTATTTTATATAACCCACGTTTCCAGTTTATGTTGCTGAATTCTGATTTCGCTACACTGTAAAAAGCACAATGGCAATCAACGCGGCGGCGATGCCAAACCATTGTGTGCGTGAAATGCGTTCTTTCAGAAACAATGATGCAAGCAAAACGGTCGCGCCAGGAAAAAGCGAGCTGAGCACCGCGGAAATGTCGAGCCGGCCAGCCTGTCCGGCAAGGACGTAAAAGAGATTCCCGCCGACATCCAGCGTCCCGTTGAGGATCAAAAAAGGCCATGCCGCACGCGTCGGACTCCATTCGCCGCGGCGAAAAAGAATGTACAAAGCGATCACCACGAGTCCCGAACTGCGCGCAGCAACAATCGGCCAGAAGATCACCTCGCGGCTCGCTAGATTCATGAAGGTAAAGTAGGAGCCGAATCCAAGCCCCGCGAGCAGAGGCAGGCGCAAGTCCGCGAGATGCGAGAAAATATCTTTGATCCCCTCTTCGCTTTGCGAGACCAGCCAGACCGCGCTCAATGCGAATCCAAATCCGATGAAGGTGAGCATCCCCGGCGTGCCTTGTGTGAAGATGCCGACCATCACTGGAACCACCGCGGACAACAAAGCGGATACCGGCGCGGCGATGCTCATCTTGCCCTCGACCATCGCGGTGTAAAGCAAAAGGATGCCCGCTGTCCCCAGCGCGCCCGCGATGATTGCATAAATCCATGAAATTGAATCTGGGAAAGGTTGTGGGCCTGTGAGCGAGAACAGTAGCAAGAGAATCAGCCCGACAGCTTCGCCATACAGCACAGCGCGATATGCACCCGTTTTACGCGAAGCCAGTCCACCGCTGAAATCGCCCGCGCCCCACGAGAGAGCAGCAGTAAGGCCAAGCAAAATTGAAATCAAGATTTGTTTTCCTTTGGAAGAAAGATTTCTCGATATTCTAAATGACCAGAGCTGGTTAAGTTGCTGCCCTATTTATTGTTTTGGGTTGGCAAAGATTTTAACGCGAAGCCGCTAGGGCGCTAAGGTTTATGTTTTTTCTTTGCGACTCTGCGTTAAGTTTTTTAAGACGCCGGAGCGAATAGTCTAAATCTTTCCCGCGGCCTTTGCTCGATCCAAAACTTTCTGCGCGTTCTTGACCAAAGGCATATCAATCATTTTTCCGTCCAACGCGTACGCGCCTGCGCCGGATTTTTGCGCGGCTTCAAACGTCTCGACGATTCTTCTTGCATAAGCGATAGCTTCATCGTTGGGAGTAAACGCCGTCTGCACTGGTTCGACCTGTGTGGGATGAATGATTTGTTTTCCCGAAAAGCCAAGCTGTGCACCGAACTCGGACTCTGCCTGGAGCGCGGCGATGTCTTTGAAATCAATTGCCACGATATCAATCGCTTGGATTTCAAACGCGGCGCATGTTGCGATGACAGCCTCGCGCGCGTAGAGCAACTCGACCGCGTCTTTCGTGCGCGTCGCGCCAACAGATGCCGCGTAGTCCTCGCCGCCGAAGATGATCGCGTCCAGGCGCGGATGCGAGGCGATTTCCTTCAGATTTAAAATTCCTTTTCCAGTTTCAATACCAACCAGCACTCGAATCGAATTGATCGGCCAGCCATGTTTCAACTCGGCGGCTTCGATGATCTCACTCGCCCATTGGATTTGTTTTATGTCTTCAAGTTTTGGAATCACAATTCCATCTGGATGAAATAGTAGAACAGCTTCAATATCATCCTTCTCAAATCCCGAACCGACAGAATTTATTCTTGCAAGTTTTTCTGACCTGCCAAAATCCAATTCGCGCAAAGCCTTTGCTATCGTGGCGCGTGCCTCGGCTTTGTGATTGATGGCCACGCCGTCTTCCATGTCCATGCAGATTGAGTCCACTCCCAGTGTGATGGACTTGGTGATTTTCTTCCAATCATCACCGGGCATGTATAAAAGTGCGCGTCTCGCTCTCACCTATTTATCCTCCTTCCAAGGTATTTCAGGGTCCCAGTGCTTGCGAAGGATATTCCTGCTTTTTTTCAATTCGATAACTAAAGTTGGATAATCATTATTTTGAAAGAGATCAAAAATTTGCGTAAAATTTGAATGGAGAATTTTAGCAGCCTTTTCCATATTCTTAGTCAGAAACCATCGCGGGGCGGAGTTAAAATCCTTAGTCAGATGAAATACTAGAAGTTGAAGTTGCCAGAGATTAACCTCATACCAGCCTGTTCTTGCCGATTTTGGGCCGACCAAAACATTTAGCTCAGTCCTGTCTTCTGAAAATTGTATTCGCAAAGATGGCGATGCCAAATCCAAAAGCCAATTATTGAAATGTCTTGCTGGCTCAGCATGAATAATGGAAAATCCTTGCTCAAACAAAAAAGAAAAATTTTGCTTTATCAACTTTGTTTCTTTTATATAGTCTCCAATACCCATGCTCACCTCTCTATTTATTCTTTTTTAAAAAACATTGCTGTTCGCTCGAACTCCACCACAATTGTACCGTCCGGTTTCTTGCCCCAGCATTTGATTCGCACGATGCCAACTTCGGG
>JAJYOO010000093.1 GCA_021796155.1 Chloroflexota bacterium | reverse complement strand
CCGCGTCCAGCTTCTGATTGATTTCCTGCAACTCATCCAGATACTTTTGAAAAAAATTCTCCGCTTCATCTTGATTGACGCTTCCTTCTCGCTCCAATTTCGATGCCCATATTTTTCTGACGGAAGGATGCACATCGATCTCGCGATACATAAGCGGCTGAGTGAAGCGCGGCTCATCGCCTTCGTTATGTCCATAGCGGCGATAACCGATTAAATCAATAACAAAATCTTTATGAAATTTCTGACGATACGCGATGGCGGTATAAGCGGCCTCGATACAGGCTTCAGATTCATCGGCATTAACGTGAATAACGGGAATCTCGAATCCCTTTGCGAGGTCGCTGGCGTGCAGACTGCTGCGCGATTCTTTTTCCGTGGCGGTGAAGCCTAGTTGGTTGTTGGCGATGATATGCAGACTGCCGCCCGTGTAATAAGCTGGCAGTTGAGATAAGTTCAATGTCTCGGCGACAATCCCCTGTCCGACGAACGACGCGTCACCGTGAATCAAAATCGGCAATGATGCATTATCAAAAAATTGCGGAGCACCAGCGACATCCACTTTGCTGTCCGCGGCGCGCGCCATGCCTTGGATCACAGGGTCAATCAACTCGAGGTGGCTCGGATTGGCAGGCATACTGACAACCAAATCAATGTGACCCGTTCCTTGCGGCAACTTGAATCCGCCCATATGATATTTCACATCGCCCGTCCAGCCGAGTTCGTCCCACGTTCGCGAGCGATCTTTCGGATCTTTGAACTCCGCCAGAATTTGTTCATATGGCATTTGCAGGATGTGCGCCAGAACATTCAATCGTCCGCGATGCGCCATGCCAATCGGGATCGCACAGATGTTTGAACGCGCGGCCTCGCTGATGATCTCATCCAGCATCGGAACGAGCATGTCGAGTCCCTCGATGGAGAAGCGCGTCTTTCCTGGATAAATGCGATTGAGGAAAATCTCGAAGGCTTCCACCTGACTTAGACGGTCGAGCAACCGCGCCTTATCAAGCTCGCGTTTCGGCGGACGGAAGCGACCCGTCTCGGCGACTTGCTGCAGCCAGCTTCGTTCTTCAGGATTGCGGATATGACCGTAGTCGTAACCAATCGCGCCGCAATAAATTGATCGCAAAGTTTCGATGGCTTGCGAAGCACTTCCCGCGCGATGATCGTTTGGCAAGCCGACCAAATCTGCTGGAAGTTGCGACAGATCATTCTGACTTAAATTATGGAACTCCAATGTCAATATCGGATCGTTCGCGGAATGACCGTTGAGCGGATTGAGTTTGGCAGCCAAATATCCATAGGAACGAATCGCTTGAGCAAGATTCACAACTCCGATCAGTTTTCGCAGATCAATTCCCGCTTGAATCGTCGATTCAGAAATGAACGTCGGCTTCCATTGACTGAATAATCTGCGCGTCGACTCATCCACTGCATCTGGATTCTTTTGATAGCGGTCGTAAAGCTCAAGGATGTATCCGTAGTTTGGACCAGGAAATTCGCGTTCGAGACTCATGTACTCTGTTCCTTACGTTACTCTGAGAGAGTGCCCTTTGACCGAAGAGTCTCATTGCTCGTAAACCTGAGGCCCTTCGCTTCCCCTTCGACTTCGCTCAGGGCGAAGCTCAGGGTGACATTTGAAATGAACATTATTTTTGAGCGAGGGGCGAACCGTGCAGGAATCCAATAAAAACCAGCTCTTCATTGATGGCGCGGATCAAATGGTTTTCGCCTGAGTCAAATACCAGCAGTGTATTTGGTCCATAAGTATGCGTGTCGCCGTCGCCACCGGCAAAGACACCTTTTCCCTTCAAGACAACCACGAAGAATGGTGTGCTGGGCGCGTTATGTTCAGGAATGGATTGACCCGGCTTGAGCGAAAAAAGGATCGCGCGGCCATCCCTGGCGGAGTAAATAGGTTCAGCGCGGGGTTCTTTATCCCCAAATTTCAGATTATCCAATAATTTTGTGGCTTTCATTTTTTCATCCTTTCGTTCATGAAGGATTGTCGTTGAGCAAAGATTCATTTGGTTATCGTTTGGGCGATCTCGACCGCCTCCCGAATCAGTTGATGGGTATAACCCCATTCATTGTCATACCAGCTCATCACCTTCACCAAATTACCATCCACCACGCGAGTCAACCCAAGGTCCACGACGGAAGCGTGAGCGTCTCCGATAATATCGGCCGAAACGATTGGGTCATCCGTCACGGCCAGAATTCCTCTATAGCGGTCACTGCTGGCTTCCTCACGAAAGATCTGATTTACTTCCTCGACGCTTGTTTGACGTTTGGTAAGCATGGTGATATCGGAAATGGAACCCACTGTCACTGGGACACGTACCGCGACCCCATCAAAGAGACCTTTATACTGAGGCAATACCATGGTCGTGGCAATGGCAGCACCTGTGGATGCAGGGATTAGACTAGCACCAGCAGCGCGACCGCGCCGATAATTTTTATTGGGAGCATCCACCAACGATTGAGAGGCGGTATATGCATGTATCGTCGTCATGATGGCTTTCTCAACGCCAATCCGGCGTCCTATGATTTCAATGACGGGCGTGATGGAATTGGTTGTGCAGCTTGCACAAGAGATGATCTCAGGAAAGCCGCTGTCAGGAGGGTTTACTCCATGAATCACGGTGGCCACGCCTCCACTTTTCGCTGGAGCAGAAAGAATTACATATCGGGCCCCGGCCTGAATGTGTTTTGCCAAATCTTCCTTTTTTGCGAAGACACCCGTGCATTCCAGCACGATGTCCACTCCCAAGCTGATCCAAGGCAGGCGAGAGGGATCTTTTTCGTGATAGCAATGGTAGCGTTTACCGGCGATATTCAAGTCTTGGCCATCGCTTTTAACTTCCCGGCCATACTTGCCATAGACTGTATCGTACTTCAACAGATAGGCGATATTTTCAACCGGGACGATATCGTTTACAGCAACCAACTCCAACTGAGGAGTATCTAAAACAATCTTCAGCGCAGCTCGACCAATGCGACCGAGGCCATTGATTGCGACTTTTGACATGCCTTCGTCTCCTTCATATTTCTCTATCACTTTATATATGGAATTTTTCCATATCCCATGCCAGGCGGAAACTTACAATGAGTTGGTTCCATGCATTGACTGCGATGATGGCCAGCGTCAGATCAACCAACTCCTTTTCAGTAAAGAGATTGCTGGTTTGTTCGAATGCTTCATACGGCACATGGCTTCTGCTGATTTTAGTAATTGTGGTTGCCCAAGCAAACGCCCCTTGCTCACGCTGATTGTAGAAAGTCTTTTCCCACCAAGTACTTAACCCATCTATCCGTTGCCTGCTTTCGCCATGTCTGAGAGCTTTTTGGGTGTACATTTCGATACAATAAGCGCAGCCATTGAGTTGCGATACCCGCAAATTCACCAGTGCCGTCAGATTGGGTTCCAGACCACAGCCATCGACATAGCTCTCCAATCTACACAAAATTTGGATACCCTCAGGCGCGACTTTGAAACAATTGATGCGATTTGCTGAAATCATAAATCTTACCGTTCCTGTCTATCAACCTTTTACAATAAAAAGAATGTCATCCCTTCTCCGTATGCTGCTCCAAAAATGACTTGCGAAAAAACAGTATTTAAGAATTGATGTTATACAATGACGATCGCTCGATTAAATCAAATCATCATTGTGTATTCCTTTGTGGTTCATGCTGTAATGCTTTCTCGAACAACTGGCGCGTGGCTTCATAGCAACCTTCGCCGCTGCACGGCAAACGTCCCACTGACAGGATTTTGCCTTTCTCTATTTTTGCATACGCCATCGGATGCCGCAATTTGGTTCCATCGCTTAACATCACAGTCGGTGTGCCGCGCACAGCAAATTTTTCTTTGCCAAGTTTTCCTTCTTCAAGGATTGCCGCGCGCACTTCGCCGTTGTTGAAGAAGTGCGTGAAATGATCCATGTCCAAGCCCGCTTCGCGGGCAAGATCGAGCATGACTTCGCGCTTGCCAATGTTACGGCCCTCAGCAAAGAAGGCGCGTCTGATCCGCAAATCAAATTCGCGGCCAATGGCTTCACCTTGTTGAAACGCACACCATGCCGCTTCGAAGGCGGGAAGCGTCGTCGTGGGCCAGTCATCGGAAAATGGTTTGAAGACAGCTTCCGATTCTTGAAGCGCCGCCAGCCATATTTCCAACTCGAGTTCTTCGCGATTCGGCGGACCTCCGCCATAGACTTCCAACGGAAAGGCACGCTCCACTAAGCGAACTCGTCCTTGATATTCAGGAGCAATCTTGTGCAGGCGCACGGCCGCGATGTAACACCACGGTCAATAATATTCAGCCCACTCCCAAAGTTCAGGTATGTTGTCTTGCATCATGTTTACCTTTCATTCCTCTGCAATCCACAAGCTGTGAAGAATTCAGACCGCAAATTCGCATCATCGGCATAATAGCCGCGCCAGACGGTCGTGCGAGTCAACGGCGATATCTCACGCACGCCGCGCATCTCCATGCAAAGGTGATGCGCTTCGAGAAACACCGCCACGCCGTGCGGATGAAGCATGGTCTCGAGTGTGTCGGCAATCTGCTGACCGATCCGTTCCTGTACTGCAAAACGTTTGGCAAAGAGTCTCACAAGGCGCGTCAGCTTGGAGATGCCGATGATGTTTTCATGCGCGATGTATCCAACATAGGCCATTCCATAAAAAGGAAGCGCATGGTGTTCGCAAAGTGCGAAGAAGGGGATCGGACCCTCGATGACCTGACTTAAGCGACAGTCCGGATCGCCGCGGCATTCCGTATCGAAGACGCGTAACAATTTTGGATCACCATCATAACCTTCGGTTGCATCGAAGAGCGCCTTAATGAAACGACGCGGCGTATCTTTCGTGGCTGGCGTATTTAGATCGAGGCCAAAAGCGGAGAAGATCTCTGCCGCATAGCCCTCGAACTTTCGAAATTGCGCGTCCGATATCTGGCGCGAGTGCAATTTCATCGCCGTTTGAAATTCGATGTCATCTGGATCGTCATGAATATTCATTTCTGTTTTCTGCTCCTCGATATTTAGGAATCAGATCGTCTTGTGTCATTTTCTTTCGAAGTAGCTATTGACTTCGGCGTACGTCAAGATGTCTCGTGCGAAGTTGTACGTGCCATTTTGTTTTAGTTCCTCGGCGATTCGTCGGACAAGCGACATAGTCGCCCGCATCGGAATCGACCCGAAGCTGACGCGCGCTACTCCGAGCTTCTCCAACTCTGATATCGTCGGACTTCCGTATCTGGCGAGGATGTTGACCGGTGAAGCAATCTCATGGACGAGGTCAGCGATAGTTTTCTTATCATCAACGTCAATCACAAAAATGCAATCTGCACCCGCCTCACGGTAGGCATTGCCGCGCTGGATAGCTTGGGCTAAAAGGGTTTTATCGTTCTTATCAAATTTTTCATATACGTCCGTGCGCGCATTGATGACCAGCGGCACGCCGAACGCATCCGCCGTTTGTCGAACGGCTTTTATCTTTTCGACCTGAAGCGAAATATCTGTCAATGGATGAGATTTGTCTTTCGTACCATCTTCCAAATTCAATCCGATGGCGCCTGCTTCAAGAACGAGCCGCGCGGTTTCAGCGACTTCATCGGGCGTGTTTCCAAATCCCGCCTCCATATCTGCTGTAACTGGAAGTGCGACCGCGTTTGAAATTCGACGCACTACATCCAACATTTCATCGCGGCTCATCCGCTCTCCATCCGGGCAGCCATACGAAGACGCGATCCCCGCACTGGTTGTTGCGACCGCGCTAAATCCAGCTCGCTCGAACATCTTTGCGGATGCGGCATCCCACGCGTTAGGCAAAACCAGAATTTGCGGTCCGCGATGAAGGCTGCGGAAATGTTCTGCTTTTTCGTGCTGTTTGGTTTTGTCTATGACATGGCTTTGATTCATTTCATCACCTATTCACATAATATAAACATTGGCATGGAAAACTGTCCCTCAAGACGTACATGCCAAACTTTGGAATTTTCTGGAAATAAATATAAATGTAAGAGGCCTCACAAAATTCTTCGCGAGGTATTCTGGGTTCATCTTTGCCCCCACTGAATTTGGATATAACATATCCAAATAATAACACTGACTGAAGTTTTGTGGAGAGGTGTGGATGTCTCTTAACCCAAAACCATAGTTTAGATATAAACACTCGTCCACATTTTGTCATAACTTTGCGCCTTCGTGTTAGATCTTTGACGACAATCTGCCAAGGTAGAAACTCGGTTATTTGCTACTTCAGTTTTACTGCAATTGTAAAATGTCCATATATTCCATATGGTCAATCTTTGTATACTCACTGCCCTGATTTAACGAAAATTCCCCGATTTCGGGGAACTTTCGATCAAAAGCACTTGATTTTGAGTGGGCCCGGCTGGATTCGAACCAGCGACCAAGCGATTTCTTTATAGCGTTCATCTGACAGAATCAATATTCCCGGACGACTAATCGCCACATCATTCAGCGCACTTTTTACAATCCAGCGGAAGTTATCAATTTCCAGTGGTTTAATCAGGTAACGATAGGCCTGCAAACGGCGCGCCTCTTCCTCCACTTTATCGTTGCCATAGGCAGTCATCAGAATCGTGCGTGCATTTGGTTGTAGTGCCCGGACTTCTTCCAAAAGCTCGAGGCCATCCATCCCAGCCATTCTGTAATCCGTGATCACCGGATCAAAAGGGGATCGTTTTAATTGCGCCAGGGCGCTTTGACCATCAGGTGCGGTAGCCACTACATATTCATCCCCGAGCTTCTTAAGGCTGCCCTTCAGCACCGACAGGATAGCGGCTTCATCGTCAACGATTAAAATACGTTTTTCATTCATGTGCTTTCTGGTGTCTCCGACATTAATTTATCAAACGCGCGATGTCCGCGCCGTTGGCGTTCGTTAGCAAAAGTTAGCGTAGAAGAAAAGAGGGCGACCTTTTGGCCGCCCGAAACTCTTCTTCGTTGACATCACTCGCCGCTCCATAAATATCCTTTGTAACGAACGGTTCGGATCAAGCGAGGATGCAATGGATCACGCTCTATCTTTTTCCGTAAATGGTGGATGTGGGACTTAATAATTTCGCCGGCTTCAGCATCCCCAGTGTCGTATTCCAATGCTTGGTTAACAAGCTGGCGCGGTGTGATTGCCCTCGGCACTTGTTGTACTAGGCATGCCAGAAGGTTGAACTCTGTGGTTGTCAGATCAAGCAAATGGTTGCCTATAGTGGCTACACGATAGTGAAAATCAATGACAAGTTTCTCTGAAGTGCAGAAGCGTCCAGGGCTTTGCAATTGTTTCAGCTGCCCCGATTCGGCTTCAAGCTCCTTTAGCGTTGACTGCAAAGAATCAATCTGCTTCAACAAGTGCTGGCGGCGCTGAATCTGCTGCCGATGTTCCAGGCCTTCGCTCACACGTTCCCGGATCATCTCCGGCTGGGCTGGTTTGAATAAATAATCAAACGCTCCCAATCGCAGCGCGTCAACAGCACTTTCGATTGTGCTGTGCGCGGTGAGAATAATGACAACCGTCTCGGGGGTATGGGCGCGTGCGGCACTCAGAACCTGCATACCGTCAATAGGCTTCATCTGCAAATCAAGCAAGATCAAATCGTATGCCTCGCGTTCGATTTTCTCGATGGCATCCATCCCGTCAACGGCCATCTCCAAGACATACCCCTTCCCCTTCAATGTCCGCTCCAGAATAAAACGTACATTCGGTTCGTCGTCAACAATGAGAATTTTGGCTGGCGCGTTCACGGCTTCTCCCATGTGAGCTGTCAGGTGACTGGTATGCCAATCCAAATGTTCAACCCAGCATCGGTCAATAAGAAACCGATATCGCCATTTTGAGAAAGGATGGCTTGTCTCAAGACAGATATTCCCAATGCATATTCAATCAAATTTGCTGACGCTTCGAAGGTCGCCT
>JAJYOO010000092.1 GCA_021796155.1 Chloroflexota bacterium | reverse complement strand
CTGGCGTTTCACAACCGCTGACGCACGCATTAAACTCAAGAAGCTCTATCCGACCATCTGCTGTCCGCAAAATCTTCACGGCTCTCCACTTATCAAAGCATGATTGACAAACTACTAGAACAAGCCGTAAAATGCGCGCTTTACTTAACTCTGTAGTTTTTGGTTTTTTTCTCAAACAATCTGAAAGTTTTCTTGTTTCTCAACATGTCTAAATTCAGGCAGTTGAGGATACTTGTTTTTATTGGGCGTTTCTCATCCCAAAATATTAATGATGATAGAAAATCTTGGGCATTTGGTGACATCAATAAATCATGAACATCTTCTGCCTCTTCTTTGCTTTTAAAACTTAGAAAATATCCTGTGTCATCAAAAACAACTGGCTTTTCATCTAACTTGCCGATCAATCGAAAATCCAAATTCTTATAAAGGCCGCAAATGGCAATTTTCCACGGCATAAAGGTGTAAGAGCCAACGCCAAAGATGGAAAATCTCGGAGAGGCTTTGTAGATTCTGCTTTTTCTTTTGTCCAAATATGAGGAGTGTTTTTCCAGGTATTTCCATGTCTTTGGCGCTAAGTGTCTAATAAGGTGTGTAGGTTCTCCGGCAACCTTTTGTGTCACAAGTAAAAATCTGTTTGTATCTGTTACACGATTATTGGCAATGTCTGATCCTTTGAGTAGTGGATAGAGAAAAATATCCTCTATATCTATCGTTTCATCCAAGCCGTTTACAAATTTATTGTCGATCTTTTGCAGCTCCATCACCTCCGAACAATCGTGCTTAATGCCTGAACGCCATTTTGTATCGCGGTAGCCGAACAAATACGATAATCTCTCAAAGGTTTCTAGGTCACTTATGGTGATTCCTCTTCTATGCCCAACTTGGCGATAAGACTCGCTCTCTAGACTATCATAAACGAAATAATCCTGGCTATTGGCTGACCGATCAAACTTACATAGTAGCAAGCAGGCGTCTACTGATGCATTGAAATGCTTTTTAGCATCAATCCTAAATAATGCTGCATTAGAAATGCCAATATTGTTTAGGTGTAGATGATTCAGGAATTTTCGCGCCACACTTGTTTTGCAAAGCATTGCAAGATAGGCATCTCTGTTTTGAAGTTGTTCTGCTGTTTTAATCAGCATCCATTCGGAAATATCGAAATTGCTTCTTCCTGTCATTGCTTCAAAACCGCTGTGATTTTGAAAGTTTGACTTTACTGGAAGATTAGCTCCTCCAATGACCCCTTGTCGAGAATTGGTCACCCACGGAAAATTTCCTATAATCAAAATTGTGCCTTGCGGAATGCTAAGCGATTCTTTCCAATGGAACTTGAAAAAGTCGCCGTTAATGAGTTCTATGTGGTTGCTGTTTGGAAGTTGAGAAAGTTTCTCTTTTACTTCCTTGAGATAATCAGGATTGATTTCTATTCCAATGATCTTCTTCGCATTTGGAAACGAATATGCCGAAGCTTCCACAAATGCTCCAATGCCGCAAGTTGGTTCGATAATAATATCTGGATTAACCCCATGCTCAACGAGTTTTTGGCATACCTTTTGAGCCAATTCAGGTGGAGTTTGGAAATCTCCGTACTCGATTTGTTTCTTTTGCGCTGCCAGTAACATTAGCTTGCTCTGTAAACTGATATTACACCATCTTCTTGCCCGGCGACTTCGATGACTCTTCCGTATTGTAGTCGCCATTGGAGAGCGTTGGATATGGTTAGGAAACCTTGTTGAGGTGGATTTTTCAAAACCTCTTCGGCAATTTTATTTGCCCCTATTTCTTCGACCGGCAGATTTCTCTCAAGAATAAAAGCCAGAATATCATCTTTGTTTCCATTGTTCGCCAAAATTTTAAGAATCCCAGCGGTAGTTTGAAAATCAGCAGTTTGCTCCTGGCTTACAAAAATGGTGTGGAGAATATTTAAAGTCGCGGTTTTGTTTTTGGAATTGTCTGATTTTTGATAAACAAATATAAGAAGTGAATAACCCAGACCATAGATTTTTTGTCTCGCAGTTTTGAAG
The DNA here is from genome assembly GCA_021796155.1 of Chloroflexota bacterium. The sequence goes on along the minus strand of JAJYOO010000092.1, from coordinate 5,927 downwards.
GGACACGAGGATTGTGGTTGAGTGATGCTTGTAACTTTCATATCAACATTTAGTTGTGGAAAATCTATCCCACTTGCAGAATTTCCTTCGCTGAATTTGTACCTGCCTTTCAGGTGGGTTTTGAATTTATGTTCAAGATAAGTTCCGACCGCCTTTCCGTCTGTTACGCCATAAAGTGAAGACTCTGCATGTTTGGACTCGGCCTTGGAAAACTCAAATGCTTCTTTGCATAATGATTTGATATTGAGGTTCGGCATATTTCCCTTTTCTATGGATATTTGAAATTGTATCCTGAAAATCTCCTTCCAAGAAGCCTCTAACTACTTCATCATATCAGAATTTCTAATCCAAGAAACTTCCTGTATCTTTCTACCGCATTGCTCAATGCCAATTTTTCTTCTTTCGTCAGCGGTCTGAATGGATTCAATTCAACCTCAATAGTCTTTGTTTTAATAGTCCGTTTCCAGGTGCCTGCGATCTTGCCGTCCATCAGGATCGTGTTCATCAACGGACTGCCGCGCGAATCCAATTTTTTGGTATCCGATACATCAAAGATCGCGCGGCGGTTTGTATAGCCGACAACGTATTCATCGTAATTCAATAATAAATGCACGGTCGGCGATTTTTCTTTTCCTGCAGATGTTGATTCGTCGAACCAGTATATTTGGTCGTCCATGCTTTCGTGTGTGAATTGATGCTTGACCATTTCCAATCCCGCTTTTGCGTCAGCCGTCGTCAGCCCCGACCACCAAACGAAATCCCGCAACGTCGCCGGGCCGTGACTCTTAAAATAGCGCGCGGTCAATTCGGCCAGCGATTCATCGCGTGTCAACGTTTTTGTCTTCAGTGCGCGTTCGTCGAGCAGGGCATAAGTGAACTGTTTGCCTCGCCGCGCGCCGCTGCATATCACGCCGTCCAGTTCGGCGCGCATGACGATGTAAGTCAGCCGCAGTTCGATCGCGGGGATGCCGGCATTTTTCAACGCGACACCCAATTCCTCGCGCGTCAATTGATTGTCACCTCGCAATGCTTTTTCGATCACGGCTTGGCTTCGTTTGAACACTGCTGCGTCCAGTTCCAATCGGCGATACTGATACGCGCTCGCGGCGTTGACGCGCGGCGCGGTCAGCTTCAGCATCCAGCGGATATCCTCCGGCGCGACAAAATGCCACGTGGGACGCATGACGTGAGTCCGCAGGATTTTCCCATTTGCAAAAGCCTGCCCGACCATCGCGTCGGTCGCGGCTTTGGTGCGTTGTCCGACCGCCCATTTGGCCGCTGCGTAGTCCTGGGCTTGGACCGCGCCCATCCATCGGACAGCATCCTCGGCGCGATCGAATTTCGTCGCGGTCATTTGCTGATTTTGGAGTCTCAGACGAATAAGTTCATCTCTTGAGAACGCGGCGCGTTCTGACATAATGTCCCCATTTTACTCGATATGAGTTTTCAGGCTAACCTGCCAGCAACTGATCCACCGCCTCTGCCAACTCTTTCAGATTGCTGACTTTCAATACATTATTGCATAACGGCGCGTACTTGGGCATATCGCTGTCGCCGTGCCACAAGTAGGGAGGTTCGGGATTCAGCCAAAGGGTCCGCGCCGCGCGGCGGGACATCGTGGTGAACAAGTCAATGCGCGGATCATTGTAGTTGTTGCGCCCATCGCCGACGAGGATCAGCGTGGTTTGTCCATTGAGCGTGTCCATGTATTCGTTGTTGAAATCGTTCAGCGACCAGCCGAGGTCGGTGTTGTAATATCCGCTGGGCATCCGCCATAAAACGGAAGCAATCGCCTCGTCCGCGTTGGAGCCGTTGAATTCGTCCGAAATATATTCGAGATGATCAATGAACGCGAAGGCATTTGTCTTGCGCACTTGTCCTTGAAGCGCGAACAAAAAACTCAGCATCAACTCGGAGCAGAAACGCATCGAAGTGCTGATGTCGCAAATGACGACAAGCTTCGGCTTGTGGACGCGGTCGCGATGTTTGATCTCCATCGGCACCCCCTGATATTTTAGGTTGGCGCGGATCGTTGCCTTCGGATCGAGCTGTCCGCTCTTCGCATGTTTTTGTCTCAATGCAATGCGCGTGCGCAGCATGGCGGCTAGTCGCTTCACTTCGCGTTGGAGAAGTTTTTTATCCGCATCCGACAATGCATTGAACGGGCGATTCATCAGGCCGTCCAGGTTTTGATTTGGATTCTGTTCGCTTAAGTTCTCGGCGATGCGCTGGCCTGCGAATTGATTGATCTGTTGCTGCATGCCCTGCAAATTTTGCTGGACGAGTCCGCGCAATTGCTCGACGCGTTCCTTGTTCATTCCCATTTGCTGAAGTTGTTCCATCAGTTCGCGCAGCGCCTCCTGCACTTCAGGGAAAGCCAGGGCGCGCATCATGCGCTGCGCCATCCAGTTTTGATAGCGCAGATCATCCATCTGATTCAGGCCGACCATTTGCGCCAACGCTTCCAACTCGGACTTGGTAAGCGGCTCGCCGTTCATCAGCCTTTCCATCCGCTGACGGAGTTGCTCGGTATACTGTCGGATTGCATCCGCCAGCATCTGTGCTTCTTCCGGCGTTAGATTATCCATCGGGCTTCCGCCCATCATCGGCGGCTGGCCCATTCCAAAGAACAATGGAAATAATTTATCGAACACCGGTAAATCACGAACGTCTTTGATCAACGTCGAGCGCAGCGACAGGCGGAAATGTTCGCGGTCCTGAATCCCCATCAAGTCCACCGCGGAAAAGGCTTCGCTGCTTTCGGCAAGCGACACGCGCACCCCGCTGGCGCGTAACGCTGAGATCAACTGTAAAATGCGGGATTCCATTTTAGATCCTCGTAGGGGCGAGATCACCTCGCCCAGGACGGGGAAACCCCGTCCCTACAAAAATCAATTTCCGGAAAATTTTCCAAACTCATCCGGTCTTTGCCGCGGTGGAATGGTTGGTGGTGGCGGCGGATTGATGATTTGTCGTTTGGCTTTTTGCAAATCCGCTTCGTGCTTTAACAGAACGGAAATCGTATCTTCCAACGTTTCCTTATCAATATTCTTCGCGTTCAATGAGACTAAAGCATTGGCCCAATCCAATGTCTCGCTGATGGACGGCGATTTACGCATGTCGGTCTTGCGCAGCTTCTGAACGAATTCCACAGCTTGGCGCGCGAGCTTCGGATTCAGTTCAGGAACTTTCAATCGCACGACCGCCAATTCTTCTTCGAGCGATGGATAATCAATGAACAGATACAAACAGCGCCGCTTCAACGCTTCGGACAATTCGCGCGTGTTGTTGGAAGTCAACACAACGAATGGTTTATGTGCGGCAGTCAACGTTCCGAGTTCGGGAACACTCACCTGGAAGTCGCTCAACACTTCGAGCAGGAACGCTTCGAACTCCGCATCGGCGCGGTCAATTTCATCGATCAATAAAACCGTCGGCGCATCGCACAAGATCGCACGAAGCAATGGCCGTTGAAGGAGGAAACGGTCCGAGAAGAACACATCTTCCTCGTTTGCCAATCGATCTGCGGCTTCGGCGAGCGAATCTGCCTTGCCGAGCGTATCGTTCAATTTGTCGCGCAGAAGCTGTGTGTAAAGCAGTTGCTTGGAATATTCCCACTCGTACAATGCTTTGGATTCATCCAGTCCTTCATAACATTGCAGGCGGATGAGTTCGCGCCCGGTCGCGCCCGCGATGGCTTTTGCCAATTCGGTTTTTCCTACGCCCGCGGGGCCCTCCGTCAGCAGTGGCTTTTCCAGTTTTTGGGCGAGATAAACAATCGTGGCGATCTCGTCCGAGGCGATATATTTTTGCGCGGACAGGGCAGATTTTACGGAATCTGTGGATGCAAATGAGTTGGTCATATTTACCTGTAGTCCCGATTAGTATACCCTTTTTGGGTGTCGAGGTATTAACTGAGAATGAGAGCGCTGGTTCCTTTCTTCACAACGTGCGGCTTTTCTTTCGCGTGAAGCCGCTTCTTTTCCTGTGCTATCATTGGGCGATCCCATGCGGCTGAAAGCTGATCTGACTCTCTTCCTGGTTTCCATTATTTGGGGCACAGCCTTTGTTGCTCAACGCATTGCGGGACAGCAGGATTCTGTTTACTTGTTCAACGGTCTTCGTTACCTTCTGGCCGCGATCATTGTGTTGCCGTTCGCACTTCGCATAAGTCGGACACCTCGCCTTCGGCGTGCTTCGCGAAGTTCGACTTACACCATACCGCGCAAACAATATAAATGGATGCTCGTCGCAGGCTTTCTGTTATTTATTGGAAGCGCCTTGCAGCAGGCCGGCGTGGTTTATACGACTGCCGGCAATGCGGGTTTCCTTACCAGCTTGTATGTGGTTTTGATTCCCATCGTGTTGCTTCTCTTTTGGAAGGAGAAACCGCACTGGCTGGCAGTTCTTGCGGCAGGGCTGGCCGTTGCCGGTGCCTTCCTGCTTTCGACGGGCGGCCAGTTTGCAATCCACGCGGGAGACGCACTGGAATTGATCGGTGCGTTATTTTGGTCGCTGCATGTCATCGTGCTGGGCAAGGTTGCGTCGCGATATGAAGCCATGTCGTTTTCAGCAGGGCAGCTGGCGATTTGCGGATTGCTCAATTTTGGTGTTGGCATCTTTGTCGAGCCGCTTCAGTCCATCAACAATTTGGCATTGCTCGGTGCCATTGTTTATACCGCCGTCTTTTCGTTGGGGATTGCCTACACTTTCCAGGTTTGGGCGCAGAGACATACCCCGCCAGCCGACGCCGCGCTCATCCTCGGACTCGAATCGGTTTTCTCCGTTATTTCCGGTTGGATCATCCTTCGCGAAGGTTTGGCCGCAATCCAGATTCTTGGATGTGGTTTGATTTTGTTTGCGGTCTTGTTATCTCAACTCAAGCAGTGGAATACATCAGGTAAAATTGAACGCGAAAGTTTGGTGGAAGGCAGATGAAAAATAAAACGTTGTTGAATCTTACAATACCTTTGCCATTTGTGGGACAATTTGGCAAATTGTCCTACGTTCGCTGCTCCCGATACCGCATTGGCGAAGGTATTGATCTTATTCCAATCATTGCTACGCCGCCGCCTAAAGCAACCGCATGAAGACTAAAGTCTTGTTGAATCCGTATTCCAACCGCTGGAACGCGCGGAAGCGCTGGCCCGAAGCGGAAGCCGCGCTCAAGGCGGCTGGCCTGGATTTTGATCTGTCTGTCTCCGAACACCCCGATCATCTCGTGGACCTCGCGGCGGATGCCGTCGAACAAGGTCTTTCCGCCATTGTGGTCGCGGGCGGCGACGGCTCGATTGGTGAAGTGGTCAACGGCGTCGCGCGGCATTGGAATGGCAGGGATAAATTCCCGGTCACGCTTGGAATCATTCCCCTGGGTTCTGCCAATGATTTTGTTTTTGCGCTTGGCCTTCCATTGGATTTGAGCGAAGCCTCGCGGATCATTGCGAACGGCAAAAGCAGATCGGTTGATCTTTGCAAATGCAATGAGCGATTCTTTCTCAATAATTCTGCTGGCGGACTCGAACCGTACGTAACCACCAAACACGAACGCATCCGTTGGATCAAGGGCATGGCGCGTTATTTGATCGCCGCGGTGTGGGCCATCATGGACAAACCCGAATGGCAGGGCGAACTCAAATGGGACGGCGGCGAATACAATGGCCCGATTTCATTGGTCTCGGTTGGGAACGGCCGCCGCACTGGCGGATTTTTCATGACGCCGCATGCCGATCCGTTCGATGGAAAGTTAACTCTGGCTTTTGGTTATCGCGGCACCCGCCTCGGACTTTTCGGCGCGTTACCGCGCGCTTTCAAAGAAGACAGAGGCAGTTATGTCGAAATGGACGGAATGCGCGAAGTTCATTGCACGCGCCTGACAATCCATCTCGATAAACCGTCGCCCGCGCACACCGACGGCGGTATAAGCAATG
>JAJYOO010000091.1 GCA_021796155.1 Chloroflexota bacterium | reverse complement strand
GTCATCGGCGCCATCACCACCAAGGACCTCAACCGTTTCTTCGAATGGATGGAAAAGGAGCGCGATGTTCCGTGCAGCCCGAAGACGCTGGCGCGGCGCATCACTGCGACCAAATCATTTTTCCGCTGGCTTAGTCAATACGGAGTTCTCGTCACCGACCCGGCGGAGAAAGTTTTGCAGCGCTCCGCGATTAGTCCACTTCCCCAAGTTTTGACCGATGACGAAGTCAACGCGGCCTTGACCGCGGCGGACCGGCATCGCCGCGCCCAAAAGCCGGACGCTCGCTCCTTCGCGCTTTTGCATCTTCTGTTAACAACCGGCATCAAGAAGAGTGAATGCCTTGGCATTCATCTCAACCATGTGGAAATTGATGCGCCGGATGGACCGTATGTCTTCATCCGTTATTCCAGCCCGGCGAATCGCTACAAGGAACGCAAACTTCCGCTGACCGAAGATTGGATTCCGGCTTACCAGGAGTATCTCGCGCAATATCAGCCCACGGACCAGCTCTTTCCATGGTCGCCGCGCCGGCTGGAATATCTGCTCGAAGATATTGGCGAAGAAGCGGGCTTGAGCAAACATCTTTCATTTGATATGTGCCGCTGGACGTGCATCCTGCGCGATTTCCAATCGGGCATGGAGCCGGATAAAGTCCGGCAGAAGATGGGTGTCTCGAAAATTCAGTGGCGCGAAATCCATTTCAAACTGAAGCAACTCAGCGAAGGTTAGCGGATAAATTTATATTCATACGTCGCTGCGAGGATGCTTTGCCCGAAGCAGTCTCCTATTCTGGTTAACATGAATTGCCTGGCAACCCACTTCTGCTTCAGCCGCCGCCCTCGGCGGTGAGGACGCCGCCGGGAGCATGACCTTGTAAACCAATCAAAGTTAACCTGAATAATTTGAGCGAAGGGATTGCTTGCCGAAGGCACGCTTCGCGGCCGTCAGGAAAAACGCCTTCCCCGCAACGACATGGATATTTTCAGCATTTGATTTAAACAAACATCGCCTCGAGTTCCGGGGCGATGTTTATGTTTCAGCATTTTCCTGCGGCGGTGTCAGCGCAAAATAGACAATTCGCTTCGAAGTCTGATTCAACTTGAAGTCATCAGCCGGGCGATAACCGGGGACCCAAATCACCAGATCGCCCGAACACAATAACGGCCAGCGGTCACGCGCGCGCCTCGGCAATTTGGCGTTGGTGAAGAAGTCCGATAATTTCTGCGAATGACCTTTCATGCCAAGCGGCTCAAAGAGATCGCCGGGCTGTCTCACGCGCAATTCCAATCGTTCGGGCAGGCCCTCCGCATCCAACCAGACCTGGAAGCGGTCGTCGTTCCGAGTGGACTGTTCCCACGCCAATGCCGGGAGCCGCCATTTCTCCGACGAGAAACGCCAGCCTCCGGAAATGTCCACGTGGCCCGGCAAGGAAAGCTCAATCGAATCCAATTGCGCGGGCATCTGCGGCCAGCGATCGAACGGAAGTTGGGCATCCGGCTTGGCGAGATACAGCGCATCCGCCTCGCGGAAAAGCACAAGGCCGCCGGTCAAATCCATGCGGACGCGCGCGGTATCCGCTATAAAGGCCACCGCCCGCTCAAGGACGGCGTACACCGTTTCCTGTCCGGGAATGAGGCGCTCGACCGCGCGTCGAATCAGATTCCGTTGAAGTCCCGACGAACGCGTCGAAAGGAAAGATAAGTCCAGCATGATGTAATCAACGGTTTCCTGAATGACACATTTCTTCCACCATGCTTCGATCGTTTCCGTCAGCACAGCGTGGTCAGATGAAAGCGATTGGACAGAACGCCAGACCGCTTCACGGAAACGCGGATTATATGTTTCGATGGCGGGGATCAACGCGTGACGCAGGCGATTGCGGAGGAAGTTGAACGAATCGTTGCTCGGATCATAATGCGGCGTGAGGCCGTGGGACGCGCAATAAATGACGGTCTCTTCGCGCCAGGCGTCCAGCAGCGGGCGGATGATTGGAATCTCGGAGTCGAATGTTGCCAGAAGCGTGCGATAAGTCATGCCCTTGAGTCCGGTCAGGCCCGCGCCACGGATAAAGTGCATCAGCACCGTCTCGACCTGGTCGTCAGCGGTGTGCGCGACCGCCACAGCCTGGGCATTGAGCCGGTGCGCTTGATTGAACAGAAACTCATAACGAAGGTTGCGCGCGGCTTCCTCGATGGAAAGGCCGTCCGCGTGGGCGCGCGTGCGGACATCTTCACTGCCAACCACGCACGGAAGCATCAAACGCGAAGCCGTCTTCTCGACCGCGTTCGCTTCGACATCGGACTCCGCTCTCAATTTGTGATTGAAATGGGCAACGATGATGTGGTAGCCTGCGGTACGCAAAACGTCCATAAGGCAGAGGCTGTCTGGTCCGCCGGAAACGCCGACGATGAGCGGCTTCTTGGAGTCAAGGCCGCACTGATCGCGAAGAATGGACGGAATTTTTTCAAGCATTGCTCAATTAAACCACAAAGAATATCAACAAGATTCGAATCGAATGCGATTTGCTCTGCTTCTCAAACCTGATACAGTTCCACCAAAACGCCGCTCGTTGATTCGGGGTGGACGAACGCATATTTTTTTCCATCGGCGGCTGTGCGCGGCTCTTCATTGATAAGATGGATTCCTTTGGACTTCAGTTGAACAAGCATCGCATCAAGATCATCCACTTCGAGACAGATATGGTGCATCCCCGGTCCACGTTTGGCAAGATATTTTGCGATACCCGAATCATCGCTTGTGGGTTTGACCAATTCCACTTCGGAGCCAGCCAGCGGAAGGAAAGCCACCTGCGATTTCTCGACAGGAACATCGCGTAATTCATGAACTTCGATTCCCAATGCGTCGCGCCAAAAGGACAGTGATTTTTCCATGTCGTCCACGACAACGGCAATATGATTGACGGCTTTGATATTGGGCATTCTTTCTCCGTTGGAAAGTTTGAACGTTTCAACGCGCGGGCGTTCAACAGTTCTCGATCAAATCCATGTACGCGCCTTCGAGCAAATCGCTTTGTTCGATGCCAAGTTTTCCCATCAATTCATTGGCAATGGCCTGACCGTCCGCATCGGATTGATCGTGCCGCATGACAACTTCCAATTCCATGAATTGGCCCAAACCTTCGACCTCATCCAGGTGAACGCGGGTTTGTCCGACCATGTAAAGATAGCGCGTCTTGCGGACGACGCCGCGCACGCCGTAAGCCAGCGCAAGTGTTTCCTTTAAATGTTCAGGATCATTTGTTTGGGAGATGTGATAGTCCGAACGTTTGGGGCCGTTTTGATTCGGGCGCGTGTAATAAATCAGTTGACCACGATCAGAAGCAAGGACGCGCAGTTTGAGTCGTCCACGCGGCGTGATGAAGAACGTGTCTTCCTGCGGAATCACCTGAACAGGGGAATCGCTCAAGGATTCGGCGCGCCGCTTCAAGTCCGGGAAATTGCGGGCGCGGGCTTTGATCTCGATATTGGTTGGCATACGCTAATCAGCCTCCAGTGCGCTATCCAGAGCCGCGCGTTTCGATTCAACGACCGTGTCGGGCATGACGCGAACGTATCCGGGCTCCTGTTTAAAGAATCCAGAAATCAAGTGGTAGATCAAATAAAGCTCAAGTGAAAACGGCAGATAGCCGCCATAACCGAGCAGGGGCATTTCGAAGATATGCAGCCAGCCGCCCCATGCGACGTGATAAACCCATTTGGGGTACGAATAAAAATTCCACATCTCCCAAAAGAATGCGGTGAGCAAAACGCCAAGCCAAAGCGAAATGACCGGACGCCAATCGCCATCCTGCGTCCAATCGGCGAGCGAACGATGGCCGAGCCAAATGTTGACTGGCTCTAAAATGAAATAAGGCGAAAGCCAGATGAACGGGAAAAAGATTTGCGGCCAGACGAGCATCAACGCCAGTGTGACCCAGCCTAATAAAAAGAAGCTGATCGTCGTGATTTTATCTTTGCGAATGACAAAGCCGCGTCCGATGCGGCCAACGAAATCAAAGCTCGCCATCAATTCAGCGCTGCCGAAGACCGCCGGGATAACCGTGGTAAAACTCAGCGTCGTCCAAAAGGCATAGGATAATGGAGAAAAATTCTGCGCGCCGATATATACCCAATTTTGCGTGCGGAGGTTGAGCGCTTCGAACAACCACCACACCGGCGCGGAAATGATGAACAAGCCGACATATTTTCGCGGGCTTCGAGTCAACAACGATGTGCCGGTTCGATAATAAACGAGCGCGTCAATGGTCAGGCAAAAGCCAAGCCACATTGGGAAGAATGCCCAAAAGGTACGCAGGCCAATCCACGTCCAGTTGATGATCCAAAAGATGACAGCGAGTGCCAGCCCGATCCAGCCGTGAAATGGGAATCGTTTTTTCATCTTCGCCTAATAGACAAATGGGATGAAGCGTTTGGTACGCTTCATATAATCTTTATAAGGCTGGCCGAGAGCATTGACAAGCGTGTTTTCCTCGACCCGGACTCGATAACTGTATCCAAGAAACGGGATCAGCAAAACGAAAATCAGACTCAGCCAATTCGCAAATGAGAGTGCCAGCCCAAAGATGGTGATGAGCGCGCCGGAATAGGACGGATGGCGGATCCAGCGGTACGGCCCGGATTCAACGACAGTCTGCCCCGGCTGGATGGCGACGCGCGTGGTGAAATATTTTCCCAGTACGCGAATCGAATATTGTCGAAAAATAACGCCCATCAACATCAAAACAATGCCAAGCCAAAAAAACAACGTACGATGCCACGGAATGGCAAACTGTTTTTCGGCAAATGCAAAAATGTATCCGGCGAAAATGCCGAGCCAGATACCAATCCAAAGAACAAAACCTGAGCGGCGATCACTGGTTTGCGCGCCGGGCGCGCTTCGCCGGCGAAACGAAAGATACGTTTCCGGAATAACCCAGACTGCATAGCTGATGTTGAGAATCACCAGATCAATACGGTTGGTTGCAATCAGCGGAAGCATGTACTGCTAAATCCTTTGGCAAAATTTTATCCTTCTAGGGCGCAGCGGCGCTGCGCCCCACCATTGACTCAACCTTCCACAGACATAAACCCGAGCAATCCCCACAGTCCGCGCATCATACCGTGACCAAAATCCGGTTTCAAAAATTGATTCGGGCATGAGCCGGGGATGACGCTGATGTCATTTGCGCGGCACAACGCCACCGCGTCCGGCGAGACGCTGGTCATGCCTGCCGCCAAACCCGGCTTTGTGCCCATCATGCAGTGCATCCAAACATGCTTGATGCCCAAGTCCACGCATTGGCGGACGATCTCATCCGTCACGTTGGGGCTGGCGAGGATGAAGACCGCGTCGGGTTTCTCTGGAATGGATTTCAAATCCGGATAACACGGCGCCCCCTCATAGGTTGTGATATGCGGATTGACGGCAAAGACTTGATAGCCCGCATCCTTGAATTTTTTATAGTTCAAGTTGCAGCCCGTGTCGCGTTTATCCGAAACTCCGACGACGGCAATTTTCTTTTGAGCAAGAAAATCTTTTACAAGTGGTTCGATTTTGGACATGCGATTCTCCTTTCGTTGGTTCCTTCCCGTAAAATCAATTTTGATCACGCCTCAATGACAGCCCATTGGTCGCGCCCATTCATCTTGGCTTGGTAAAGAGCCTGGTCGGCGCGGCGGAGCAACTGCTCCCAATCCTCCTCATGGATGCGATATTGCGCGATGCCAATGCTGATCGTCATTTGAACGACATGTGCGCCGGAAATGATCGGCGTCGAACGGACCAACTCGCACAGGCGCGCGGCTTGTTCGCTGGCGGCCTTCAGCGTGCTGTTGGGCAATAGCACCAAAAACTCTTCACCACCATAACGCCCGACCATATCGGGCAGGCGAATCCCCTCGCGCAATTGCATGGCGACAAATCTCAACACATCATCGCCGACTGCATGGCCATATGTATCGTTGACCAGCTTGAAGTGATCGAAATCCAGCATCGAAATGGACAGCGGCGTATTGTAACGCTCTGAAAACATCACTTGGCGCTGCAAATCTGCAATAATCTGTTTGCGGTTCGGGAGAAAGGTCAGCGCGTCGGTGTGGGAGACTTCGTCTGCCTGCGCGATGACTGCTTTAAGTTCCGTTTCCTTTCTCTCCAACTCACGCAGCGTCTCACGCAGTTCATCGTTGACATGGTGGAAGTTCTCGATCAGGCGCTGGTATTTTTCCGGCAGGTCGAACGCGGTAAAGACCGGCTCGCCAAAGAATAAGACGCGGCCGCCCGATAGCGGAACCAACAGACATGCGTAGCGACGCGGCTGAGTCTCGAGACCAAAATCGAGCTGGCCCTGGACTTGCTTGCGAGTCTGATGCGCCTCGGCCAGCAGCCGCTCAAAGTCCGGACGTGAAGCGGGCGCGACAAATTCTCGAAGCTCATCCGCGTCTGACAGAGTGCGCTTGAGCGCGTCGAAAGCCGCGTTCGATGAAGTCAGCCGGCCATCGGAATTCAACACACCGGCCAACGTCCGCGTCGATTCGAGGAATGGCTCGAGGCCGTATTGAGCGACCAGCGCAAATAATTCTTTTGCGGCTTTGGTTTTAGATGGCAACCCGGCTCCTGTCAATATATCCAATCACACAACCCAGAAAATCCACTGGCGCAATTCTACACCGTTTAGCGATAATGGTATCATCTTCGCATGAGCATCCAGGACGCATACAACCATTGGTCGGCTTCATACGACACCGACGAAAATCTCACGCGTGATCTCGATCAAAAAGTGACGCACGACGCGCTTGCCGACCAGCATTTCCACTCGATCCTTGAACTTGGCTGCGGCACCGGCAAAAACACCGCTCTTCTCGCGCAGATCGGAACGAAGGTTCACGCGCTTGATTTTTCACCGCGCATCATCGAGAAGGCAAAAGAAAAAGTCGAAGCGGAAAATGTCCGCTTTTCAATCGCGGACTTAACCAGGCGCTGGCCCTGCGATGACGCAGCTTATGATTTGATTTCCTGTAATCTTGTGTTGGAACACATCGAAGATTTATCCCACATTTTCTCCGAAGCCGCGCGGACGCTGATCCCAAAAGGGAAATTCTTCATCAATGAACTGCATCCCTTCCGGCAGTATATGGGAGGCAAAGCGAGTTTCGAACGCGGCGAAGAAACCGTCGAAGTGGACGCGTTTATCCATGACATTTCCGATTTTCTGAGCGCGGCGGCGGCCAACCGGTTGAACCTTATCAAGCTGAATGAATTCTGGCACAAAACAGATGAATCCAAGCCGCCGAGGATCGTGTCGTTTGTGTTTGAGAAGGGATGAGAATCGGCAAATGCGCGAATGCGTTGCACTTTATAAATGGTGCGGTGCATCAATTTTTTCAAAATTCGGGGAGCATAGGCGACATTCCCGGCAACAGCAAGACATTTGAAGAGTGTGCAAAAATCAATCTTCAATTTGACATCACAGCGTCTTATATGCCAAATCAGAAGGCATATAATTACCCATGGCCATATCCGGTGGGTGCATTTGATGGCAGTGGTTCAACTGTTCATCCTTCTGGGGTTAACTCCATTTTCCCAGCAATGTAATAGCGACTTCAGTCGTTCTTTGATCGAAGAATCAACGGCGGAAGCCATCATTGCTATAAGCCAATCATGGTTACTCGAACAAGAAACAACATAAAATTTTTGGTCTTGACCACTACCAACTTCGACGGGTGGGAAACGAGGATGTTCTTTTCTCTTCTTGCCCGAAGTGCCCGATTCCCGTAGAATTGACAAAAAGGTAAATGGAGAACCAGTATGAAAGTCGGCATTCTTGCAGGCGGACTGGGAACCCGCCTCTCTGAGGAGACAACTGTCAAGCCCAAACCCATGGTGGAAGTGGGAGGACAGCCGATCCTTTGGCACATCATGAATATTTATGCCGCCTATGGATTCAAAGAGTTTGTAGTAGCTCTTGGATATAAAGGTGAGCTTATAAAGGATTACTTCCTCAATTTCCGCCATCATGCCTACAACCTGACCGTTGATTTGAA
>JAJYOO010000090.1 GCA_021796155.1 Chloroflexota bacterium | reverse complement strand
GCCGTGCATGCGCGCAATGTAGTCGGGGATGAACTGCATCGGGCCGGGACGATACGCCGCGACCATGGCGATGACGTGATCCAGCTTGGTCGGCTTCATCTGGACGATGTAGCGCGTCATCCCGCCGCCTTCCACTTGAAACACACCCGCGGTTTGACCGGAACCCAGAAGCTCAAACGATTTTGGATCGTCGAGTGGAATGTTGCTCAAGTCGAGATGAACGCCGTGACGTTTCTCGATCAGATCGCAAGCCTTTGCCATTACGCTCAATGTGATGAGGCCGAGGAAGTCCACTTTCAACATGCCGAGCGAGTCGAGAATACCCATTTCGAACTGCGTCACCGTTTTGATGGGCGTTTCTTCCGAGCCGGATGTTGGGCGATGCAATGGCAAATATTCGATGATCGGTTTATCGGAGATGACCACGCCCGCGGCGTGTGTTCCAGCGTTGCGGACGGTGCCTTCCATTTTGGATGCGATGTCAATCAGCTCGTGAAGATGTGGAGTCGAATCGTAAACTTCTTTGAACTCCGGAACTTCGAGCGCGTCCTGCATCGTGGTGGTGCGGCCCGAGACGAAAGGCACAAGCTTGGCGACTCGATCCACTTCATTCAATGGAATGTCCATCACGCGGCCAACGTCGCGTAACGCGGCTTTCGTTCCCATCGTGCCGAACGTGATGATCTGCGCGACTTTGTCATCGCCGTATTTGGACGCGCAATACGCCAGCATTTCGCTGCGGCGGTCGTCGCGGAAATCGAGGTCAATATCGGGCATCGAAATGCGGCCCGGGTTCAAGAAGCGCTCGAAGATCAAATCATGCTGAATCGGATCCACGAGCGTGATGTTCAATGTATACGCGACAATGGAACCAGCGGCTGACCCACGCGCGTTGTACCAGATTCCATTCTCACGCGCATAACGGCACAAATCCCACACGATCAGGAAGTACGCGTTGAATCCCATCTTTTGGATGATGCCCAACTCGTATTCGAGTCTTTCACGGACCTCTTTGTTGGCCGCGCGTGCCCCGTAGCGACTGTGTGCACCCTCTTCGCACAGATGGCGAAGATATGTCTCCGCGGTGTGCCCCTCCGGCACCGGAAAATCGGGCAGGTGATAGCCTTTAAAGGAAAGATCAACGTTGCAACGTTCGGCGATGAGCAAAGTGTTGCTCAGAGCTTCCGGCACTTCTGCGAATAGTTGACTCATCTCCTGCGGCGTGCGGAGATAATACGAGTCGTCCGTCATCCGCATGCGTTCGGGATCGGACAATAGCGATTGCGTTTGAATTGCAAGCAGAATATCCTGCATGCGTGCATCTTCCGGGTTGATGTAGTGCACATCGTTGGTCGCAATGTATTTTGCCGAATAACGCGCACCCAATTCCAGTAACTTGCGATTCAGTCCCGTTATCTCTTTGATGTTGTGTTGTTGCAATTCAACATAAAAATGGTCGGGGCCGAAGACCTCGTAATACCAGTTCCAACGTTTGAGTGCTTCCTCGGGATTGTCATCCAATAATGTCCGCGGAATTTCCGCGGACATACATCCAGACGTGCAGATCAACCCTTCGGAGTGAGCCGCTAAAAAGTCATGGTCGATACGGGGGTAATAATAGAAGCCTTCGAGCTGCGCAGCGGAGGCGATCTTCAAAAGATTCTTGTAGCCCGTTTCGTTTTCCGCAAGCAAGAGCAGATGATAAGAGGAGCGGTCCAATTTGGAATCGCGGTCTTGCATTCCGCGCGCCGCCATGTACGCTTCGAGTCCGATGATCGGCTTGATATTCTCCGCGGTGGCCGCTTTGTAGAAGTCAATTACGCCAAACATCGTGCCGTGGTCAGTGATGGCGACCGCCGGCATGTTCATTTCCTTGGCGCGTTTGACCAGCTTCTTGATATTCGAGAAGCCGTCGAGCATGGAATATTCGGTATGAACGTGGAGATGGGCGAACGACATTTTAGTTGGGTAGTTTTGTAGTTTGACAGTTCGATAGTTCAACTACGTAACTACTGAACTATGCAACTACCGAACTAATCGCGATTATAGCACTGGGACGTTAAATTAGAACAAATGATTGCCTTAAATATTCGCGATGAAGTCCATTTTTTCCGCCCTTCTTTTTCGTGATTATCGGCGTGAAGGGATTGGCGTGGTCGGAGTGTCGGGTGTGATCAGTCCCAACTGCCGCGCCTTGGCAATGGCTGCCGCGCGGTTCCGAACATTCAACCTGAGATACGCGCTGGAGAGTAAATTTCTCACCGTGGAATTTGCAACTGACATTTTGCCAGCTAATTCGCCTGTCGAGGCATCGGGATAAGCGAGGCACATGGAGAGCGCCTCCCTCTGACGCTGTGACAGAAGATGGTCGTTCTCTTCTTGTTGACGCGGAATGAGGTGCTTGCGGACATCCTCGCTTAAGTAGATTTCCATTTCGCCTTTGGCGATGGATGCGATGATGTCTCCTAACTTCTGGTATGCTTCCTGATCATCCTTCAAGATATAGCCACTTGCTCCGGCTTCCATCACGGCCCGAACCAACCCGCGTTCGGTGTACATGCTGATTACCAATATACATAGGTCAGGATAAATTTCCAGAAGGTTTGGAATGGCGTGCAGAATCGGATACGGGTTTGAGTTATCGGGCGAGGTGGGAACATTAACGTCAAGCAGTAGAACGTCGGTTGGGTTCTTCTTCAGTGTCGGCTCAAGTTGCTCGCCGAAGCTGATGGTTGCAGCCATAACTATGCTTGGCATCTCTTTTAAACGATGAATATAGCCAGCAATGATTAGCTGGTGGTCATCCAGAATCGTCACACGGATTTCTTTCTCCATAACAGCTCTCCCGGTGTTTCAAGAGTATCAGAAGGCGTATCTCAATTCAAGGCTTTCCTGCAAAAATAGTACAACTGCCTATTCACTCATCTGGCATTAATGGATACAATCTCAATCACTTCAATGTTGCGTGGGCCAGCGGGGCAATCCAACTAGCATTATAGGGGAATGCCAAGGAAGGGCGGAGAAAGGGGGATGAGTTATTTTTAGCTTGGCAGACAAAAGCTCCCCTTTAATGCGAATGGAAATTCCACGATTTCCCGAAAAGAAAGTGCGCTGAATTTCGAGTTAAGCGGATCGCCAACTCAAGTATAGCGCGGTTTGTTCATGATGCCCGCCGATTTTGGGAGGAATCACGGTTAGGATCTGATATAAGATGAGGAGATCGAACCTGGTTTGGCCGGCTTTATAACAATTCCCCGATTTCTAATGGGTGTCTGTCCCATAACCTGATTACCCTGCAACGAAGAAATCAGGTCAATGTCGTAGACATCGTTGAACTCGTCCCGCGCGAAGAATTTATAGCCTCCACGCCCCTCGGTTCTTGCGAGGGAGAGCGCAACCTTGACATCCTTCAAGACTTCAGTGGCGGTGAAATATCCCGCGTCACACAACACGATACCGGCGTGGCTCTGACTCTGTATGAATTTTCCTTCTGTGTAGCTTGCAAGTTGCTCTAGTATGCGATTTGCTATGTAAATGGGAATATCCCAATTCGTTACTTCATCAATTAAGATGGCGAATTGAGCGCCTTCCAACCTGGCAATGGTATCGGTGGGTCTCAAAACTCTCTTCAGCACCCTCGACACATCCTGCAGCATCAATCGGCCATATTCCCTACCAAGTTGGCCCTCAATTTTCTTGAACTGATCCATATCCGTCATGAGTACTGCAAAATGGTTGAGGGCAATCTGCCTTGAACGTGCCAGCGCATAATCCAGCAAGCCGACAAAGAACGAGCGATTAAACAGGCCGGTAATCTCATCAGTCGGGTATTCATCATCCACAGACGCTTGTATGGGGCGTAATCGTTTTGCCAAATTGCTCAATTGTTCGAGATTGACTGGCTTCAGCAGAACTAACTCGGCCTCATCCTCGAGGTTTCTGGCGGCATTCGTATCACCGGTGATAATAATGACCGGCGTATTTTTGAAATGTTCGTTCGAGCGGATAAGGTGGAGAATTTCGGTGCCGGAAACGCCCGGCAGGATCAAATCCAGAAGAATAATATCCGGTTTCTTCCCTTCATCAGCGAGCCGATCCACTGCTACCTGACCATGCAAAACAAGCTCGGTCTGGTAGCCCGCCAGATCCAGAACATGGTGAAAGAGGGTGACGATATCTCGATCATCCTCAATAATTAAAGCGGTTGGCTTTTTCACAGACATACCCGTCTTTCGATATAAACAAGACGGAGATTGTCTGAGTGGGTTACAACGGGCCGTGACAGGGATGGGGGGAAAACGACATTTCACGAGACTGAATCGCACCTGAGTTGTGAGAAAAATTTCTTATACTTCTCCAATTTGCCTCTGTTATAATCTTCCGCCGAAAGGCAAACATGCTTGGAAAATTTGTAAAAGCTGTGGCTGGGAATCCACACCAGCGCACCATTGAAAAATTAAGCGAAGAAGCCGAAGAGATCAACGCACTCGAGGCCGAATTCGAAAAGTTAAGCGATGATGCCCTGCGTGCCAAAACGGATGAATTCAAATCCAAAATCAGGGCCGCGACGGATGGTATCGAGGATGAAAAAGAACAACGCAAGGCTGAGCAGGAGGCGCTCGAAGAGATTCTCCCTGAAGCGTTTGCCACTGTTCGCGAAGCATCCAAACGGACAATTGGACTGCGTCATTACGACGTTCAATTGATTGGCGGGATTGTTTTGCACCGCGGCAGCATCGCTGAAATGAAGACCGGCGAAGGCAAAACTTTGGTCGCGACCTTGCCGTTGTATCTGGACGCGCTTACAGGCCGCGGTGTGCATTTGGTTACAGTCAACGATTATTTGGCCCGGCGCGACGCGCGCTGGATGGCTCCGATCTTTTACATGCTGGGGCTTTCGGTCGGCGTTCTGCAAATGGCGTCCGTTACCGAGAATGGCAAGAAGGCTTTCATCGTTGATTTTGAAAAAGAGTCGCCGCATGAAGATCAGAATCACCTGCGGCTCGTGGACCGCGTCGAAGCGTATCGCGCCGACATTACCTACGGCACCAACTCTGAGTTCGGCTTCGACTATTTGCGCGACAACATGACCATGCGCCTCGACGAGCGCGTCCAACGCGGACATTATTACGCCATCGTGGACGAAGTGGACAACGTGCTGATTGATGAAGCACGCACGCCGCTTATCATTTCCGGCCCGGCGCAGGGCGAGCTTGAGTGGTACGGCAAGATGGCGGGAGTTGTTAAACAGCTCAAGTCCGAAGATTACGAAGCCAGCGAAAAAGACCGCTCTGTTAACCTGACCGAAGTCGGGGTGGCGCACGCAGAACAATTAATTGGCCAGCCGCTCATGGATCCGGACCGACCCGAAGATGTCACGCCCGAACAGGCTCATTTGACGGGTTATCTTGAACAGGCGTTGCGTGCCCAATTCCTGTTCAAACGCAACAAGGATTATCTTGTTCAAGGCGGCAAAGTCATCATCGTGGATGAGTTCACGGGCCGCCTCATGCCCGGACGAAGATGGTCGGACGGCTTGCATCAAGCGGTCGAGGCCAAAGAGGGCGTGCGCGTCGAACCGGAAAACGTCACATATGCGACCATCACGCTGCAAAATTATTTTCGCATGTATAAAAAGCTGGCGGGCATGACTGGCACGGCGCTGACCGAAGCCGAGGAGTTCAGCAAGATTTATGATCTTGAAGTCACACCGATCCCGACCAACCTGGAATATCAGGCATTTGGAAAAGGCGCGCCGTTGGTCGAGGTCAAAGCGAAGGATGAAGAGGGATATCAATATTCGTATTACGCCAAGCACGATGATGGCGACCAGCCCGTTTATTTTCGCCGTAAAGATTACCCTGACGTTATTTATCGAACAGCCGAATCAAAATTGCGTTCCATCGTAACGGAGATCGTGCACTATCATGCTCAGGGACGGCCATTGCTGGTCGGCACAACGTCAGTTGAGTCGTCGGATCGTTTATCGAACCGCTTGCGCGCTGAACCAATCAGACGCTTGATGCAGGTTGCGTTGGTTCGTTATGGATTTATAAATGCCACCAATCGTGATGAAGATGGCCGTTTGATTTCTGAGCTTCAACCGTTCAATGAACCGCTTGAAACGATTACGCCCGATGCTTTGCGTAAATTTGCTTCTGCCTTTGGAATGGCAAGTATTAGTCTCGATGATCCGTCGAACTTCGCAACGCTTCTTGAAATTCTCAACCTGACCGAAGAATCAACGGATCGCTTGAAAACGATTTTACAAGCCGGTGTGCCGCATCAGGTTTTGAATGCGCGCAAGCACACGGAAGAATCGCAGATCATCGCGGGCGCAGGCGCGTTCGGAGCCGTAACGATTGCAACCAACATGGCCGGCCGCGGTGTAGATATCAAACTCGGCGGCGAAATTGCAGAGGAAGTTATTTCGGCAGTCAATCGCGTTTTGCGACGTGCGGGTTACGAAGATCCGTTCGATATGCCGCTCGAAGAACGCCGCCAGGCTTTACAGAAAGTTGATCCCTCGCTTTATGGCTTTTATGAAGGTGAAGTCAAACTTTTCCTGCAATATTTCGAAGACATGGAGCGTGTCAAACAATTGGGCGGTTTGCATGTCATCGGTTCAGAGCGACATGAAGCGCGCCGCATTGATAACCAATTGCGCGGACGTTCTGCGCGTCAGGGCGATCCCGGTTCGTCGCGTTTTTATCTCTCGCTCGAAGATGATCTCATGCGTCTCTTCGGCGGCGATCAGGTCAGCGGCTTGATGCAGCGTCTCAAAGTGGATGACTCGCTTCCGCTCGAAGCGCGCATGGTCAGCGGTATTATCGAGTCGTCACAGCATCGCGTTGAAGGTGCCAACTTCGACGTCCGCAAACATTTGCTCGAATACGATGATGTGCTCAATCAACAGCGCGAGCAAATTTATTCCCAACGCGACCGCATCTTCGTCAAACAGGATTTGACCGAAGATGTGGCTGACATGTTGGAAGCCGAGGTTGAGAAGCGCGTCGAACTTGGATTGAATGACGAAGAAGGTCCGTGGAAATTGATTGCCTGGCTGGAAGGCGTCCAGCCTCCGTTCGAGTCGGAAGGCAAATTGATTCCGACATTCGGACTCAAACTTATTCTGGATGAATTTAACGCTTCCGGCTCGGACCCGAAAGCGGCTGCTGTTAAATTGGTCGAACGTGCCATCGAAGTCGAGCAGACTCACACGCTGCGCGCCGTCGAGTCTTTGATTGATAAGACCGAAGAGACTCTCGACAATCAGATCGCCGAGCGTACCGACGCGCTTGATGCTTACTTCCAAGGCTTGCGCGATTCGGAAGAACAAGTCCGTCCGCAAAAAGCAGCGGAAGAATTAAGTGGGTTGATCCATGTTCAATTGCGTTTGAACGGTGAGCAATCACGTTCACTTACCGAAGACCCGGATGAATTCAAGAAATGGTTGGAAGAATTTGTCGAAGCAAATCTAATCGGTCTCAATGCCAGCCGCGTTGTTGGTGCGATTGAGCGTCGCCTCGGCGAACCGCTGGGACAAAAAATCGAAGCTGAAGATTGGGACGAGGCTGCGAATCAAATCATGGCCGCCTCGCGCGATCTGATGCAGCGCCAGCGCGAACGCTTGACTTCCCAGGTTGGCCGCGACGTTGACGAATTGTTGCAGCGCGAACCTGCCAACGACGATACCAGCAAGCTCCGGCTTTTGTTGTCACTCTCGCAGGGCGCACGCACGTTGTTCGACCAGCGCACGCACCGTCAGATCCGCCAGCTTTTCAACCGTTTCACTTATATCTATCTCGCCGCGCGTTTGTTGGAAAATCGCAGCGCCGACGATGTTGTCGAAGCCGTGCTTGATCATCTCGACCAGGCTGAGTCGGCATTGCAAACCGCATGGGGACAGCGCGAGTATGCGCGGCTGAGTCAAAACGCAACGCGCCTCGCGGACTTCGGTCCCGCCGCGCAGGTCCTGCGCGGCGGGCAGAGCGAAGCGAAGCCCGAAGTCGAAGGATCGGGCGAAGATTGGGCTAATAGACCGGTGGCCGCTTTGAGTGAGTCCGAACGGGAGAAGTTGA
>JAJYOO010000089.1 GCA_021796155.1 Chloroflexota bacterium | reverse complement strand
TCGGTCGAGTCACGAACGCAGATTCTCGAAACGGCGCACGCTGTCCGTGAAGCGGGTGCGAACGCTTTGCGCGGCGGAGTCTTTAAGCCGCGCACGTCGCCGTATGCTTTTCAAGGTTTGGGCGAGGAAGGACTCGAATATCTTGTCGAAGCGCGTGAGCAAACGGGTATGCCCATTGTGGCCGAGATCATGTCGCAGTCGCAACTTGATGTGATGTTGAAGTATGTTGACGTGTTGCAGATCGGCGCGCGCAATATGCAGAACTATAACCTTTTGCGCGCGGTCGGCGAAACGCGTACGCCCGTTTTGCTCAAGCGCGGGTTGAGCGGAACGATTGAAGAATTGTTGATGTCCGCTGAATACATTCTCGCGGGCGGCAATGGGCAGGTGATGCTTTGTGAGCGCGGCATTCGCACATTTGAAACTGCCACGCGCAACACAACTGACATCAATGCCATTCCGGTGCTAAAGAGTCTCACGCATCTGCCTGTGATTCTTGATCCGTCGCATTCCACCGGTCATGCCGATTACGTCACTGCCGTGGCGCGTGCTGCCATCGCCGCCGGAGCCGATGGTTTGATTATTGAAGTTCATCCCGATCCGGCGCACGCTCTGTCCGATGGCCGCCAGTCTCTCAAGCCCGAACGCTTCGCGGAATTGGTTCGTCAGGTCGCGGCAATTGCTGGAGCCGTTGGGCGACGCATTGCGCCGATTCATCAAACACAATCAATGGATGCGTGATATGAACAGCGAAGATGATTTTGTTCTTGCGGATGCAAAAATCGCGATCATTGGATTGGGATTGATGGGCGGCTCACTGGCTTTGGCGTTGAAAGGAAAATGTGCCGCTCTTTATGGAATTGATTCGGATCACGCGACGCTTGAGCTGGCTTGCCGTGAAAATATCGTTGACCTCGCTGATAGCGATCCCGCCAAACTCTTGCCTGAAGCTGACCTCGTTATTTTGTCCGCGCCTGTTCCCACGATTTTGACTCTGCTTGAACAATTGGCATTTTTCACATCGAATCGTTGTATCGTACTTGATCTCGGCTCGACAAAACATTTGATTGTCGAAGCCATGTCGCGTTTGCCCGAACGATTTGATCCCATTGGCGGACATCCAATCTGCGGAAAAGAAAAACTTTCTCTCGCCAATGCCGAATCAACCCTTTATCAAAATGCGCCGTTTATTTTGACTCCGCTGGAACGAACCACGCCGCGAGCGTTATCTGCCGCACATCAAATCATCGAAGCGATTGGTGCGAAGTCAAAGATTCTCGATGCGATTGAACATGATCGCATTCTCGCAGCTACAAGCCATTTCCCATTTTTGCTTTCATCGGCACTGGTGCTTTCCACGCCCACGGAAGTTGCTTCATTTATCGGCCCCGGATTCAAATCTACAAGTCGTTTGGCTGGAACATCATCTTCCATGATGCTCGGCATTTTGCAATCGAATCGTGAAAATGTTGTAGAAGCTTTATATGAATTTCAAAACCATCTTGCTGAAATTGAATTCGCGATTTCCTCCAATGATTTTTCAAAGCTTGAATCGATCCTAAATAAGGCACAATGCAATTATCAAACATTTGTCAAATGACATCGCTTGAAATTAGACCAATCCGTCACCCGCTAAATGCAACCGTCCGTGTGCCCGGCTCCAAATCACTGACTAATCGTGCGTTATTGATCGCGGCACTTGCCAACGGCAAAACTCGTCTCACAAATGCACTATTTTCCGATGACTCGCTTTACTTTGCCAGAGCTTTGCGAACGCTGGGTTTTGATATTCAATTGCATGAAGCAAATCGTGAAATGACGGTCATGGGTTTGGGTGGGAAAATCCCAGTCAACAAGGCAGAATTATTTATTGGCAATGCCGGTACTGCGGCGAGATTTTTGTCCGCGTTTCTGACGCTTAGCAACGGCGAATATATTTTGGATGGTGATTCAAGAATGAGAGAGAGGCCAATTGGCGATTTAGTTGATGCGCTTTCACAATTGGGTTGTAAGATCGAATCTGTTCCATTAGCAGCCGACGGTAGACCATGGACCGTTGACCGTCAACCGTCCACGGTCAACGGTCAAATTTGTCCCCCGGTAAAAATAATCGCTAACGGCTTGCCCGGCGGGAAAACAAAAATTGCCGGAAATATTTCGAGTCAATTTCTTTCAGCATTATTGATGGTTGCGCCGTATGCAAATTCTCCAGTCGAGATAGAAGTTATCACCGAGTTAAACTCCAAACCATACATAGATATGACCGTTGCCATCATGAAAGACTTCGGCATCGAGATCGAACGGGATGGATACAATTACTTTGCCATTCATCCATCATTTTTCTTTCCTCTTTCTTCTTACTTGATCGAATCCGATGCCTCCGCAGCTTCTTACTTTTTCGCCGCACCCGCTATCTGCGGCGGAACAATTTGCATTGAAAATATCTCATGTGAATCCAAACAAGGCGACACTGCTTTCCTTGACGTGCTTCAACAAATGGGCTGTGTTGTAACGGAATCTAACAACTTAATTACGGTTCAACGTTCAACGTCCATCTTCGGAATTGACGTAGACATGCGCGACATTCCCGATACCGCCCAAACCCTCGCGGTGATTGCGCCCTTTGCGTCTTCACCAACAACGATTCGCGGAATAGCCTCGGCACGAATGAAAGAGACAGATCGAGTTTCTGCAACTTGCACCGAGTTGAAACGTCTTGGCGTACAAGTTGAAGAGCATGAAGATGGAATGACGATTTATCCATGTTCAACTTTCAAACCTGCCAACATTCAAACCTACAACGATCATCGTATGGCAATGGCTTTCTCTTTGATCGGTTTACGAGTTGACGATGTAACAATCGAAAATCCATCCTGTGTTTCAAAAACTTTTCCTGGTTATTTTGAAGTATTGGAATCTTTACGATGATTCATCTCGGCTTGACTGGTTATCCGTTGGAACATAGTTTGTCGCCCCAAATTCATTCTGCGGCGTTGAACGCATCTGGATTGGAAGGCGACTATTCATTATTCCCAATTCTGCCCAATGATTTGCGGGACTTGAAAGATTTGCTTGCTCGTGTTCGTGCTGAAGAAATTCATGGTCTCAACGTTACTATTCCGCATAAACAAAACGTCATCCAATTTCTGGATGAACTTAGTCCAACAGCGAAAGCTATCGGCGCGGTCAATACAATTTTCCTTCGTAATGAAAAACTTGTTGGCGATAACACAGACGCGCCGGGATTTTTATCTGACCTGAAACGGTTTCTTGGAAATTCATCTTTCATCTTTCATCCTTCGGCATTGGTTCTTGGTGCTGGTGGTTCGGCGCGGGCAGTTGTTTATGCTTTGGTCAATGATGGATGGAATGTAACTGTCGCCGCGCGCCGCGCCGAACAAGCGCAACAACTCGCTTCGCAGTTTGACAACACTGATACAGCGGAACTTAACTTTTCAACCATCAAGCCTTTCAACTTCGCTCAAGGCAAGCTTTCAAATTTTCAATTAATAGTCAACACCACGCCTGTTGGCATGATGCCAAACATAAATCAATCTCCGTGGTCCGACGATTTATCTTTTCCGCCTGAAGCTGCGATTTATGATTTGGTCTACAACCCACGCAAAACGAAACTTGTCAAAGATGCTTGTTCTGCTGGATTGCCCGCCACGACCGGCCTCGGCATGTTAGTCGAACAAGCCGCGCTTGCATTTGAACTTTGGACCGGACAGTGCATCTCTAGAGATGTTTTGTTTTCAGCATCGGAGAAAAAATGACTTTAAGATTTTTAACTGCTGGGGAATCCCACGGCCCATCGTTGACCGCGATTCTCGATGGCATCCCCGCTGGACTAAAACTTGACGCTTCAATCATTGACTTTGAGCTGGCTCGCCGTCAAAAAGGTTTTGGCTCCGGCGGACGGATGAAGATCGAAAAGGATTCCGCGCGGATTCTTGGTGGCGTTATGGATGGTCAAACAACGGGCGCACCGATTGCATTGCTCGTCGAGAATGCGGATCATATCAAATGGAAAGGCAAGGCCATCAAGCCGATGACTGCACCGCGTCCCGGCCACGCGGATTTAACGGGCGCAGTGAAATATGGATACAAAGACTTGCGTCTTGCCCTGGAACGAGCATCTGCCAGAGAGACAACCATGCGCGTCGCAGCAGGCGCGGTCTGCAAACATTTTTTGTCACAATTTGGAATCGTCATTGGCGGGTACGTGAGATCCATCGGCGAAGTCGAAGCTGACTTAAAAGGAAGCGATTATCAAACCCAGTTTGGCTTAGCCGAAGAAAGTGACGTTCGCTGCCCGGATAAAGTCGCGGCTGGAAAAATGCGAGCACGTATTGAAGAAGTCATCTGCACAAAAGATACACTGGGCGGTGTCATAGAAATCGTCGCAATAAATGTTCCGATCGGATTGGGTTCATTTTCGCAATGGGATAAACGACTCGAAGCAAAATTGGCAATGGCAGTGATGAGCGTACAAGCCATCAAAGGAGTCGAGATTGGTGAAGCATTTGAAAATGCAAAACGCTTGGGAACGAAAGCGCATGATGCAATGACTCTCGAACATTCAAATCTTCAACGTTTGACCAATCATGCAGGCGGCATCGAAGGCGGAATTTCCAATGGACAGCCAATCGTGATTCGCGCGGCAATGAAGCCTATTGCAACTACCTTGAGTCCGCAACAAACCGTTGATCTTGCCAGCGGGCAGGAATCTCCGACCCAATATGAGCGCTCTGATTTTTGTCCTGTGCCGCGTGCCGTGCCGATTTTGGAATCAATGGTTGCTTTTGTTTTGGCCGATGCCTTGATCGAAAAACTTGGCGGCGATTCGATGAATGAAATGTTGCCGCGCTTTGAAACTCTGCGGAAAGCATCGCTCGAAGATTTGCAGATGGATAACACGCGACATATTTTTTGGGAGTAAGCGTTGGTCGAGTTTTTCCGAGCAATAGCGAGGAATGTATCGAGACTACTGATGGATAATTAATGATGAAACATATTTTTCTTTATGGTCCGCCGGGTTCAGGGAAATCATCCATTGGTAAAGCATTGGCTCATAACCTGCGCTTGCCTTTTGTGGATCTGGATTGTGAAATAGAAAAATTCGTCGGCAAGACGATTACACAAATTATGAACGAGCGCGGTGAGTCTGCGTTTCGTGATTTGGAATTGGCAGCGCTTGAAAACGTTGCTGGTGAGGAAAAGAGCGTTGTAGCACTTGGCGGTGGTACATTATTACGCGACGAAAATCGCACAATTGCTGAAAGCTCTGGAAAAATTGTTTTGCTGACGGCAAATTTTGAAACATTACTCAAAAGATTGAGTGCAGATCCGGAGAAGCGGCCACTGCTGGCTGGCGACTTGCACGGAAAATTATCGGCGTTGTTGGCGAAGCGAAATGGACATTATGCGTCGTTTCCAATTCAATTAAATGTGGACGGAAAACCTATTGAACAGAATGCGCGTCGGTTGCAAATCGTTTTGGGACGACATCATTTGTCCGCAATGGGAGAATATGACGTTATCGTAGGTCAGGTTAGAAACCTGACAAATTTTCCGATGCAAAATCTCATCATCATGACCGATGAAAATGTGGCAAAGCTTCATCTTGAAAAAATAAAATCAATTTTGGCGGTATCTGGTATTGAACCCAAACACATTGTTTTGCCTGCTGGGGAAGACCACAAAAATCTTGAAACCGTTTCGCTTTTATGGAAGACTTTCCTGGAGAATGAACTCGACCGCAAAAGCACGGTCATTGCTTTGGGCGGTGGCGTGATTGGCGACATGGCCGGGTTCGCCGCGTCAACGTATATGCGCGGTATTGATTGGATTTGCCTGCCCACTACTTTGCTCGCGATGGTTGATTCTTCATTAGGCGGAAAAACTGGATTTGATTTACCCGAAGGGAAAAACCTGATCGGCTCGTTTCATCCGCCGAAGTTGGTTTTGTCAGATGTGGAATTTCTAAAAACTTTACCTGATGAAGAATTAATTTCCGGCATGGCAGAAGTGGTGAAGCATGGAATCATTTCTGATCCCGAATTATTTTATCTATGTAGTCGTGGATTGGATTATATAAAAAATAATTTGGAAGAAATTGTCAAACGCGCGATGGCGGTGAAGATAAAAATCATCGAGGACGATCCGTACGAAAAAGGATTCCGTGGGGCGCTTAATTTGGGACATACCGTTGGGCACGCGGTGGAACTTGTCAGCGGTTTCCAGTTGCGGCACGGCGAAGCCGTGGCGATTGGAACGGTGGCTGAGGCGAAGTTGGCAGAAAGTTTAACGGTAGCCGCTAAAGGGTTGTCCGAGGCGGTGGCCGAGTCGCTTTCCGCGTTAGGATTGCCTATCCAGATTCCAAAAGAATTGCCGCGCGAAGAAATCGTCCGCGCCATGAAAGTGGATAAAAAGAAAAATGCAAAGGCGATCCGTTTTGCGCTGCCAGTCGAAATTGGTAGGGTCGAGTTGGTGGATGTGACAGATTTGGAGTCAATTTTAGATGAATGATTTTGAACCCCAAAGGCGGTTAGAGGGTTAAAATAGTTAAACTTTTGCCAAGGAGAGAAAATGTCTAAAACTGCAATTGTCACGGATAGCACGGCTTATATTCCTGAAGATTTGTGTAAGAAACTGAACATCACGGTTGTGCCATTGTCTGTTATTTGGGGAGAAGAAACGTTTTTTGATGGGGTGACGATAACGCCCGCAGAATTCTATACGCGTTTGGCGAATTCCAAAGTCATGCCGTCTACGTCTCAGGCCACACCGGCGGGGATGCATAAAGCGTTCGCGAGTCTGCTTGAGCAGGGCTATGATGTGATGGGAGTTTTCATCTCTGACAAACTTTCCGGCACGTTGGATTCTGCAAGACAAGCTCGCGAGGAGCTTGCTTCGGCAAAAGATAAGATCGCTTTGTTCGACAGCGAAAACGTCGGCATGGCATTGGGATTTCAGGCGATGGCGTTGGCACGTGCCGCGGCGGATGGCGCGTCGCTGGTGGATTGCCAAAAGTTGGCGGAAAAGGTTAAGCCGAACACTGGAGTTTATTTTGCAGTCGAGACGCTGGAGTTCCTGCATCGTGGCGGCCGCATCGGCGGCGCGCAAAAATTTCTCGGCTCGATGCTGAATGTGAAACCGATCCTGACCATCAAAGAGGGCAAAGTGGAGCCGGCTGATAGCGTTCGGACAACCAAGAAGGCTCACGAGAGAGTGATTGATTTGGTCGCAGAAAAATGTGCTGGAAAGTCAAAGATTCGCTTGGCGACATTGGAAGCCAATGCAATAGAAAATGCGAAGTTAGTTCTTGATGCTGCCACCGCCAAGCTGAACGCGGTTGAGTCGATTCTGTCTGCGGTCAGTCCCGCCATTGGGACACATACCGGGCCGGGAACGGTCGGTTTGGCGTATTGCACGGATATTTAAAAATTTTTATCGCGTTGAGTGGAGGCCATTAGGCCATAGTCGAAACGTAATAGTATGTTCCAGTTATCCCTTCGACTTCGCTGCGCTCCGCTCAGGGCGATGAAACATGATTCCAAATGAAAATTTTGATTTTGCACGGCCCGAACTTGAATCTGCTTGGCACGCGCGAGCCGGAAGTTTATGGCTCGATGACGATGGATGAGATCAACGCGAAAGTCATTGAGCTTGGAAAAGAATTGGGTGCGGAAGTCAGGTGCCAGCAGTCCAATCATGAGGGCGTGTTGATTGATGCGCTCCACGATGCGCGTACGTGGGCGGATGGCATTGTGTTCAATCCCGGCGCGTATACGCACACATCGGTCGCACTGCGCGATGCGATCAGCTCGATTCAAATTCCGGTGATCGAAGTGCATATCTCAAATGTTTATGCGCGCGAAGAATTTCGTTACCAGTCCATGATCTCGGCGGTGTGCGCGGGAAAAATTGTCGGATTGGGTTGGAGATCATATACTTTGGGATTAAGAGCATTGATCGAAATGATAGAAGAAAAGTAATCGAGCCTGTCCGCTTGGCTAGGCCAGAACTCCCCTCCTGATAGGGGAGTTTTTTATCGTGCAGAATTAAGATAATTAAAAGGAAGGAATCG
>JAJYOO010000088.1 GCA_021796155.1 Chloroflexota bacterium | reverse complement strand
GGAAACCGAGATCAATCTGCCATACATCACAGCGGACGCATCCGGGCCGAAGCACATGCAATTGAAGTTGAGCCGCGCCAAGTTCGAGCAGATGACCGAAGATTTGCTCAATCGCTGCCGCAAACCGTTCGAGGCGGCATTGGCGGATGCCAACATGAAGGCGTCTGATCTGGACGAGGTGGTTTTGGTCGGCGGTTCGACGCGCATGCCGATGGCGCAGGATCTGGTTCGCAAGCTGACGAGCGGCAAAGAGCCGAACAAGGGAGTTAATCCCGATGAAGTCGTCGCGGTCGGCGCGGCCATCCAGGGCGGCGTGCTCGGCGGCGAAGTCAAGGACATTTTGCTGCTGGATGTGACTCCGCTTTCGCTCGGCGTCGAGACGTTGGGCGGCGTGATGACCAAGATGATCGAACGCAACACGACGATTCCGATCCGCAAGACCGAGGCATATTCCACCGCCGCGGATAATCAAACCGCGGTGGACATCCACGTCCTGCAGGGCGAACGACCGATGGCTGGCGATAATATGTCGCTGGGGCGATTCCGATTGGATGGAATTCCGCCTGCGCCGCGCGGCATCCCGCAAGTTGAGGTGACGTTCGATATTGATGCCAACGGCATTCTGCATGTGACCGCCAAAGATAAAGCCACCGGCAAGGAACAGAAGGTGACCATCACGGCTTCGACGAACTTGAACAAGAACGATATTGATCGCATGGTGCAGGAAGGCCGTCAGCACGAAGCCGAAGACAAGAAGCACCGTGAGTTGATCGAAGCGAAGAACAACGCAGATAACATGGCGTATCAACTCGAGAAGACTCTGCGCGAGCTGGGCGATAAGGTCAAATCCGATGATCGCTCGAACATCGAAGCCAAGATCAACGACCTCAAGCAGGCCGCGCAAAGCGATGACTTGAACCGCATCAAGAAAGCCACGGACGACGCTCAGAATGCCTTCCACGCGTTGAGCCAGCAGCTTTATGCCCAGGGTCAGCCGCAGGGACAGGGACAGGGACAGGCGCAAGGGGGCGGACCGTCCACTCCGCCAAGTGACGGCGATGTGATTGATGGTGAAGTGAAAGAATAAAGCAAAACGTGGTCTCGATACGGCGGCGGTGATTGAGTAGCCGCGAAGCGGCGTATCGAAATCCCGCCGCCACTCGACCAACGCAAAACGCAACAGGCGACCATTGAAAAGCGGTTGCCTGTTTTGTTATATAATGCCTATATCAACTTATGAGTGAAAGACAATTTGCCCTTTGCATTGACAACACAGACTACGAAGCATCCTTAATCACGAGAAAGGTTTATGAAGTCATTCCAGATCCGCGCGCGGAGGAGGATGACTTGATTCGCGTGATGGATGAAAGCGGCGAAGATTACCTTTATCACATCAGCCACTTTATGCTTTTGCATTTACCCGCTGAAGTGGAGAAGGCTTTGATTGAAGCATGAACACTTGTGCCAGGCAATGTGATTGATGGTGAAGTGAAAGAATAAAATGTGGTCTCGATAAGGCGGCGGTAGAGAGTCGCTGGTCGAGTAGAGCGAGTGCTTTTCTCGCTCGTATCGAGACCAGAACATACGAAATCCCGCCGCCACTCGACCAGCGCAAAACGCAAACAGGCGACTACCTTTCAGTAATCGCCTGTTTTGATTCTGAATTTTATTACCGACTAATAAGTAAGCAAAAGCCGATCTGTTACCCTTTCGCCTTCGAGTGTCTTTCCATTCATTTGAAAACGTTTGAGCATCGAGTGACCAATATCAATCATTATTTCATGCTCAAAGAGGCCGTCAGGAATTGGCAAATCACAGATCATATTCCCTGAACGTTTTGTTCCGTCAATACTCAATGCAACATATACTCCCCTGGATTTACATTTTTCGATTACATATAGAAGGTGTTCTAAACTGAACGCTTGCGCGCCATATAAAATGGCTTGACTGTAACTGTAAGGTGGGTCACAATAGACTAAATCGCCAGGTTTTGCCATACTCATGGCTTCTTCGAATTCAAGTTGAAAGAAAGATGATCCAACAATTCGTTTATGCCATTCGTCAACGCGTCGATTGAAACTTTCTGGCGAGATAGGAGCATGGATTCCGCAAGGTGTAGACATATAGCCGTCAGCTTTACGAAATCGAACAACTCCGCCATAACAGGAACGTGTTAGAAAAAGCAAATCTGCGCCATTCGGTTTTTTGTTGTAGGATGCTTTTATTTGCTCGTAAACTTTAACCTTATCGCCATTTTTCATTTTCTCCCACCGCTCCCGGTACCAATCTTTTAGTTTTTGGGGAGAATGCTTTAGTGTTTGCCAAATTTCGATCAACGGTGCAAAAGAATCTGATGCAGCCGCAACTTTGGGTCGAAGTGTTCCAAGGATGCCACCGCTGCCCAGGAAAGGTTCAAAGTATGTACCGAATTCGACAGGAAAGTAGGAAATAATTTCATGTGCAACGCGTTGTTTGCTCCCAATCCATTTTAGAAGTGAAGCGTTGAAGGGTTCAACCAGACGCGTTTTGTTTGATTGAGTTTGAAACAAATAAAGTTGTGCCGTATCTTGTAGGACTTTCATAATGTGTCATTATACCAAGCAAAATAATATCCTGTTTTGGGATATTTGTCAATGGAATAGGTGATGAAAAAAAAGAACAAAAACGTACAACGCGAAAAATTCCAAGAATTGCTGAAAAGGATTCGCCAAGATAAAGGAATTCGGCAAATTGAGTTGGCTGAAAAGTTGGGCGTTCCTCAATCCTTCATCAGCAAATATGAATCTGGAGATCGCCAACTTGATATTTTGGAATTGCGCCAAGTTTGCCAAGCGATTGGTATTCCTTTGCAAGAATTCATAAGAGAACTGGAGGATAGCTTAGGTGAAAGCAAATGATAAATTCTTGAATCTGCCAAAGACATTTTGGGCAAGTGTTCGCCTGATTAGTCAAGAGGTCGGTTATACAGCAAAAGGGACAAATCAAATAAAAATTCCATCAGTGGATGAAATAAAACTCAAACTTGGTGAACTTGAAATTGATTACGACCAATTGCGAATTCAAGTAGTGAGCTCTCAGAAAATGGGCTTGCTTTTAGAAGAATATTTTGTTTACCGCGCCGACATCTTGAATAATTATGTTGAGCCGCGATTGATGGATGGAAGAAAAGCGAAGCAGGTTTTTCGCGATCATCTTTCCAGACTTAAGCCATCATGCCCAATTCCTGTGAATAAGCAGAAAGGCAAGAAGAAAGCGCCTGCTTACTTAACAGGATTGGTAAACATGTTAATTGAAGCAAATTCAAAAGGTTGGCCATGCGATTATGGCCCTCATCAATTGACAACCATTACCAAAAATAATTTACCTGTTCGCACTTTAGCTCGCCGTGTGGACGGGGTATTCCCAAGCAGTGTGAATCCCATAGCGATTTGGGAAATTAAGGAATACTATTACACAACCACTTTTGGAAGTCGTGTTGCAGATGGAATTTACGAAACACTTTTAGATGGACTGGAACTTGAAGAATTGAAGGAACATGAAGGTATCAAGATTCAACACTATCTGATTATTGATGCACATGATACTTGGTGGACTCAAGGAAAATCGTATCTTTGCCGAATTGTTGACTTATTGCATATGGGTTTGATTGATGAGGTCTTATTTGGCCATGAGGTCGTTGAAAGACTTCCTGCTCTTGTAAAGGAATGGGTGAGCCATATGTAATCTATTTTCGTTTGTCAATTTTATATCCCACCCTCTTCAACCCATTCCCGTCATTGCGCCCATCTCCATTTATCCGAAGTGCATTGCCATACCAATGATTAGCGCGATCTGCCCAAGATGGTAGGCAATGATATTCAACAACCGCCCATTCTTAATCGGGGATACAAACCGATTCCAAGCCAGAATAATATCTGAAATATAAAACAGAAACGCGCCGATGCTGACCAAGCCTGCCTCACCCGCCTGCCAGTTCGAATTCGCGATCGTCCGCATGGCGAAGAACAACATCGTGCTGATGGTCAAACCATATACCTCAACGGGCAGAATCAGTCTATTCATTCCCTTCGATTGCAGAGCAAGAATCAATCGCTGCAAAATCCGAAAGGCAGCTAAAAGAATCATCGCAACGAGGAAAACATCCCACGCACCAAAAACAACGACTTCGTTATTAAACCCGACGATGTAAGCAATGTGCGCCAGCAGAAAGGCGACCAGTCCCGGCAGGAACAAACGATCCGGCGAAAGCAGCAATACGTCGCCGATCAACGAAAAAAGAATCCCAATGCCGAACCAGAGCAAAGCGCCATGAAGCCTTGTTTCTGCGTAAAGCCCCAGGAACAAGAAGATCATGACTGACGGTTTGGCAAATATCTCCGCCCTTCTCCATTCTTTGAAAGTCGCGATCCAATCAAGGATCGCCGAGCCAAATAGCAGCACAGGCAAAATAATTTCCATCACTCCTCACAGTGAATGCAACGAATCCCATCCCTGCAATCACATTAGTGAACTCAGGTGCTGTGCGCGCCGAACCTGCTTTCTATCTTATACCTTAAATTGCTTCAACAAATTCTCGTTATTGCGCCAATCCATTTCTACTGTACGCGCTCAATTTCCAAAATCTTTTTGTTTTATAATCTTTTCCAGTCCAAACGCCTTACCAGTATTCTTGCCGTACCTGTGCTGGTTGTCCTTGCGGTTGGCGTGTATTACCTGTGCATGAGCGCCTCGCATGGTGTCTCGACGATTTCCGCACGCGCGTCATCTACTTCTTCCGCCCGCCCGATCAAGCCGTCTTCCAGCCCGAAATCTCACAACAAGTTGCGATGGGATGCCATCGTCCACGCAACGATGCAAGCCTACGTGATGGAGCAAGCCGCGTCCTAGACGCCTACGCCGTCGCGTTCTCCCAGCCAGCAGCCGCCAAAGCTTCGCAACAACATCGTTCTATGATGGCTGAGGGAGCTTATCCTTTTACAGGCCCTTAAGACTTAAAATCTGTAGAGCGGCAAAGGTCAAAGAAAATTGAGAAAACCTGATCCTTTGTACCAAGCGGGATATCTGCAGTTTTGGATATCGATTACCCAATGTACAACTCTTTCTACTTTGGACGCGGAAAGCGCGGATTCTCAAAGGCTTTTTCCGTGTACATCCGCGCCCGCCAGGAGTGAAAACAGGAGATTGCTTCGTGGCGCCAACATACATGCAGCGAAAATCATTAATTCAAATTCAGCAGCTTTCCCAGCTATAAACAAAAATTTCGTCCTTACACCTGAGTAAGGACGAAATTTTTTTGCCCAAAAGCTCCTCGCCGAGGATTTGAACCTCGAACCTAGCGGTTAACAGCCGCCCGCTCTGCCGTTGAGCTAGCGAGGAAGGCGACGGGGATTATACGGGCAAGGCAAAGGCATGTCAAGCATGGAAAAGGCAGAGGGCATGGCTTTCGCAAGGTCCGGATTTGCAGGCTTTGGTTTCGTGCAGAAAGCGAAAATTCGCTGTTCCCGCCCTTATTTGCTCCTGCTACGCCACAGACTTCAATTCCCGTCAAGCGACTTTGCGAAAACCATGAGGCAGAGGGTAGAGAGAAGTGAGTTGGCCGACGAAGTTGCAAAGAGAAATTCAGCGGCTTTGTGAGTGCGTTGCGTTCTTTCAATAATTTATCACTCGTTGCTTTTTACCTCTTTCTAGTACCTGCTCTCCTCGCATTCTTCTTTCGATAATCCATCCAGCGCCAGAAAGCCGGGATGAGCAGGGCGGTCACCAGAATACCAGCGATCCACTTCCAGTCCAGAGAGCTGAGGCGCTGCGCCAGCGTCACCTGCACGTCAATGTTCGCCTGATACGATTCGATCTCGCGCCAGTAATCCTCGCCCTGATATTGCACCAGCCGATACAGCGTCAGCGTCAGCCTTTGCGTGCCGCTCTTGCGCGCCGTCACACGCCAGGTCCATTGCGTCGTCTCCGTGCCGCTGACGAGTTGTTCGGGGTTATCGTGCAGGGGCTGGATCGCGAACGCATTGCGGTCATCGGAGATCAAAAGCGCCTTCATGCGCGGCGTGATCTGGATGCTGGCTGTCGTAACCTGCCCGCTGGCGGTCACCTGCGTGCCCAAAGCCTCCGGCGAAACCGATGGGTTGAGCAAAAGTTGGATCGTGGTCGTTTCGTCGAGCTTCATGGTTTCGGGTTTGTTGTACGCGATGCTCGCGCCGATGGATTGCTTCAGGATGGCGTCAATCTGTGACAGTTGATCGGCGACCGAAAGCGTACTCGCCGCGGTCGGCCCGGATGGTGTGAGCGGCGCAGCGAAAGTGGGCGTGACGACGATCGGCGCTGTCGTTGGCGGGAGGGTCGGAGTGCTGACAGTTGTAGGCGCTTCTGTTGCAGGAGACTGTGTGGCGGGAGCAGGCGAAGGAGTTGGCACTGGGCCGCATGAAGCCAGCAGAATCATCGGAGTGACCAGCAAAGGAATCAGTCTGACGAATTTCATCATCGGGACTTTCCCTCAACGTTCGACTTATCTCACAACAAGCATACAGCCAAACCCGTCAAAATGCAAATTCACTGCGCGCCGAACCTTCGTCTATAATTGGGAACTGTCACGAGGAAACATGCGGATAAAACAAATTGCGCTCATTGCTCTTTTGACTTCGATTCTTCTGCCCGTTCCAGCAGCTTTTGCATTCCGCCTCACCGCGCGGACTCCGGGCGTGCGCCCGTTCAATTCGGTTCAAGCCGCCACGCCGACACCCATCCCACCTGCGCCCGCTCCGACAGAAACGCCATCCGCTCCGCCGCTTTCATTGACATTGATGTTGGGCTTTACCTGTCTGGCTCTGCTATTGATCGTTGGCGTTCTGGTTGTCGGATTTATGGCGAGCGTTACCAATCGCAAGGAAGACGGAAAGCAGACAAAGAAATAATTTTTATACGTCGTTGCTTCGCTTGGTCTCGATAAGCCCTTCGACACGGCTTTGCCAGTCAGGGCAACTCGACCAGCGCTCGCAACGAAGCGCTCGCAACGACGTGAATCTTCTCACTTCTTTCTCCTTACTTCTTCCCTCTCACGGTCTCGCTTCCACTGCCAAATCCACACGCGTGATCGTCCCGCCAGCGCTCGAGATCATAAAATCGAAAGGCAAACTTCCTCCCGGTTGGATGCCTGCTTTCGATTCCCATCTCCGCACGCCGATAACATTTCCGCTCGCATCATAAGCCGTCGCCGCCACCCAAACCAGAATCGCGGGACTGACATTTGCAGGCAGCGCAACTTTCCCGCTGACTTGCGCGTCGAGTCCGGACCAATCCACCTGCACCAATGAATTTTGAATTGTCGCAGGCAGATAACGCGGATCGTTTGGAGCCACCTGATTGGCCGACAAAATTTGCGCCCGCGGCTTCGCATCTGATGGAACATCCGGCGCGAAGAAAGTCGTCAGCGGCATGGATGTGTTCGGCGCGAGAATGTCCAGCGGCATCAGCGCGGTTTGGCTGGCAATGGGCTTGCCGTTCGAATCGAGCAGCGTAACTTGCGCGGTGATGTTTTCGATGAAGCTCGATGAATCATTATGAACAAGGACAAAGCACCACATGCCGCCATCTGGCACAGGATGGCAGGCGATTTGTAGAACTGGAAACGGCACCGGCGTCGGCGTTCCTTCGCCGGTCAAATTGGCCGGGATGCTGGGTATCAAGATTGTCTTCCCAACTGACATCGAATTCGGATCGACGGTAGGATTGGCTGCCATCAACGCGTCAAGGGACACGTGGAATTTTTCCGCGATCTGACTCAGCGTGTCGCCGGACGCGATCGTGTACGCAAACGGCGTCGGCGTAACTAAAGGCGTCGAAACGGAAACCACCAACCCGTCCGGCGTGGATGCGGTCGCGCTGGGCGTAATCGTCTGATAGGGTCGAAGAGTCGCGGCGTCCAGCTCCGGCGTTACGTCATTTACCGCCTGCGGAGCGCAAGCCGCCGCAAGCAAGCACAATAGAATCAAAGCATATCGCATGAGATGATTATAATTGTTCATCTGTCATTGCGAACCGCCACTGGTCGAGTAGTCCTGCACGCATCGGGGCGTATCGAGACCCAGCGCCACACGGCAA
>JAJYOO010000087.1 GCA_021796155.1 Chloroflexota bacterium | reverse complement strand
GGCATCACGCGTGTGGTTAGTATGAGCGCAGCGAATCCGCCGCAGGCAACTTCATTGCCCATTGCCCAGATACTTGCTGAGACGCCGGTTGATTCACAAAGCGTGACGGTCATTCCCGCCGATACCGCACAGGCAGCGACTGCCCTCGCAGTACCAGCTACAATCACTCTCCCCGCGCCGACGCTCGGCCCAAACATCAATGTGGATATCAATTTGGTCGCACTGGAAAGCACGTATATGCGCGTAACAGTGGATGGCAAGGTGCAATTTGAAGGGCGCACGGAGGTGGGATCAGCCTATCCGTACGAGGCTGAAAATCAAATCGAAGTGCTGGTTGGCAGTGCATCTGGGATCCAAGTCACTTATAACGGCCGCGATTTGGGCGTGATGGGCGGTTTTGGCGAAGTCGTTGACCGTGTCTACACGGCGAATGGTGTGACCACACCGACACCGACGCAACCGCCCACTGCGACCGCCGCGCCGGACTTAACGCCGACACCATCGGAAACACCGACCGCCACAGCACCGGCAACCGGTACGCCAACTTCTGGAGGATAATTTTGCCGTCCAATACTTTTCATCTCGTTTCGCTTGGCTGTGCGAAGAACACCGTCGATTCTGATTCAATGGCGCAGTTATTGTTGCGCGATGGTTATCGCGCTGTCGAAGATGCAACCAAGGCGAATGTTCTGATTGTCAACACGTGTGGATTTATCGGGCCTGCAAAACAAGAGTCCATTGATGTGTTGCGTGAATTAGCGGAAGCCAAACGCAATGGGCAAATCCTGATCGCGGCTGGATGCCTGACCCAGCGTTATGGGGCGGAGGTCGCGAAACAAGTTCCAGGTGTTGATGGCATTCTCGGTACGCGTCGCTGGATGGACATTGTTCAGCTTGTGCATGAACTTCGACAAGGCAAACATCCTGAGCCGCTTTATCACCTGCCGACTGAAGCCGCAACCGTCGGGACCGACGAAGCGGATACCGTTCGAGCGAGCATTGCCGGCGCTTCAGCCTATCTCAAAATCGCGGACGGCTGCCGCCGTCCATGTGCATTTTGTGCGATCCCGCTGATCAAAGGCACGGCCGTCAGCCGACCGATGGAAACGATTTTGGGTGAAGCGCGTCGTCTCCGCGACTCTGGCGTGCGCGAATTGATTCTCATCGCGCAAGATACGACCGACTACGGTCATGATCTTGGAATCAAAGATGGTTTAGCAGTTCTATTAGAAAAACTCACGGATGCCGTCCCGGATATGGATTGGATTCGAATCATGTATGCGTATCCGGGTTACGTCACCGATCGTTTGATCGAGGTCATGGCGACGCGCAAACAGGTTTTGGCGTATCTCGATATGCCGCTACAACACGCGCATCCAAAGACGTTGTATCGAATGCGCCGTCCATCGAACATTGACTGGGTACATAAGACACTCACCAAGATGCGCAGTGCGATTCCCAATTTGGCCATCCGCACGACGTTCATTGTGGGTTATCCCGGTGAAACGGACGAAGAATTTCAGGCGCTGATTGACTTCATAACGGAGATTCGCTTCGACCGCGTCGGAACATTCCAATTTTCATTTGAGCCGGGAACAACGTCCGAGCCGCTTGGTGATCCAATCCCGGCAGAAGTCAAACAGCAACGTTACGAGCAACTGATGGAACTTCAGCAGAACATTTCATTGCAGATCAATCAATCGTATGTCGGCAAGACATTGGATGTTTTAGTCGAAGGTTACAATAACGGAATCTCGGTTGGCCGTTCCTATCGCGATGCGCCAGAGATTGATGGATTGATTCTCATCGAAGACAAAGCCAAGATCGGCGAAATTGTGCCGGTAAAGATCAGTGGGGCGATGGCCTATGACTTGACCGGCGACCTGTTGCGTCAAAAGAAAGACATGCATAGTTTACAAGTCTTGCAAGCCTAATCAGGATACGGTTGCATAAACATGAAACGTGCCAACCTCATCGCACTTGTACTCAGTATCATTGCCGTTATTGCCGCGTATCTTGTCGCGGGCCGCGTCTTCAACTTCATGCCGCACATCGAAGATGAGATGGCGTATGTGTGGCAGGCACAGGTCATAACGACCGGAAAAGTCATGCTTCCGTCGCCGCCCGATCCGAAGAGCATCCTC
The DNA here is from genome assembly GCA_021796155.1 of Chloroflexota bacterium. The sequence goes on along the minus strand of JAJYOO010000087.1, from coordinate 5,963 downwards.
GTCCCGTTCGTTGTGGATTATCACGGCAATCGTTTTGGAAAATATCCGCTCGGCTGGCCCATTATGCTGGCATTCGGATTATTGCTTCATGCACGCGATTGGATCAATCCGATTCTTGGCGGGCTGGCTGTGTGGCTGACATATTTGCTCGGCAAAAAAGTTTTCGATGAACGCGTCGGTTTGTTGGCTGCACTGTTGACGGTCACATCGCCGTTCTTCCTGATGAATTCGGGATCGCTTCTTTCGCATCCGTGGGCGCTGGTTTTGAGTCTCGCGTTTGTGTTAGCATGGCTGGATATTTTTTCTCACCGTGAAGTACACGAAGAAAAAAATAAGGATGCTGTAAACGTTGCGCACTTCGTGATTGAGCCTCCGATGTGGATGAAGGTTTCCGTCGCGGGACTCAGCCTCGGCGTCCTGGCAATGACGCGGCCATTAACTGCGATCGCGGTCGGACTGCCATTCTTCGTCCACGGAATCTATTTGCTTTGGCGCGGCGATAAGCCCATCCGCGTCCGCGTCTTGACGATTGGCTTGCTCGCCGGTTTCGTCGCGGCTTTGGTTCCGCTGTGGCAGTTTGCCGTGACTGGCAACGCGTTGTTGAATCCGTACACGCTGTGGTGGCCGTACGATAAGATTGGCTTCGGTCCGGGCTTCGGACGCGAACAGGGCGGGCACAGTTTATTTTGGGCGTGGGTGAATCTCAAAGTCAGTTTTGATGCAGGATGGAGCGATTTCTTCGGATGGAAAGGCTTGTCGTGGCTATTCCTGCCGTTTGGACTCGCGGCTCTTGGACGCAATCTGCGCGCCTGGCTGATTGCATTGGTCTTTCCTTCTATTGTTTTGTTGTACATGGCATATTGGATTGGTTCGGATCTGTATGGCCCGCGTTATTACTACGAAGGATTTTACAGCCTGACGATTGTCACTGCGGCTGGAATCTTTTGGCTTGCCAGCCGAATTTTTGCAGGCACGCGTGCGCGTCGTTGGATGAAGATCGCGGTGACATTGCTTTGCGTTTTTCTCGTCGGTTACAACTTGACTGTTTATTTGCCCAACCGTTTGAAGAGTATGACGAACTTATACGGAATTAGCCGCGCCATGTTGGCTCCGTTCGAGACCGCGCAGGCAAAAATGCTGACGCCTGCTTTGGTCGTTGTCCATTTTCAAAAAGAGTGGACGGAATACGGCGGCTTGCTGGAATTGCAGAACGCCGAATTGACTTCGCCATTCATTTTTGCGCTTTCACGCGGCCAGGCGGCAGATGCCCTGTTACCGGATGATTATCCAAATCGCAAAATCATTTATTACTACACCGATGAACTGAACGTGCTTTACGAGTATCCGAGATAGGAGATGTGTAATCCATCCTACCCGCTGTATGCCGATTCAGGAACCAGGAATGAACCACCAATACCGTGTGATGAACACCGGAAAATTGAGTAGAAAAACAACCAGTAAGAGCAGGGAAATGACCACGTAGACATACTTGTTCAACCTGCGAAACACATCCAGCATTTCTGCGCCTAGGATCGGCAGCAGCATGAAAACCTGAATCATGTAAGTTGCCTTGATGGTCGCCCCTCGGCTCGATGGATAGGATATCAGAAACCACATATAACCAGCCATTGAAAACAACAGCCCAAACAGAACAAACGAATAAAGGGCCTGGTTTTGGTCTTTCTCTGATGTCAGCAAATATCTGAAGGCATAATATATTCCTGCCAGGACACCGCCAACCAATAACAATGTTGGAAATAATGAGATAAGATTCACGCGCCCCAAAAAAGCAGTGACTTGGTCGCCGTCGGCGTGGAGCATGGGGACAAGTTCGGCAAAATTGATTGGTCCAAGCGTTGTGTTGATCTTTGGACGGTTTGTCATATAGGGCAGGGAAAGAGTAGGTTCTCGAATGAAAACCCAATAACCCCAATAATCCCCCCATGTTTCTGAATAAAAGGTTGGAACGAACTCGTTATTAAATGTGCCTCGAACCGGTGAAGTATAAAGATCGGGATTGTTGAATCCCTTGCTGTAAAATGACGGAGGTTCATTCGAGAATGAGAATCCCTGATGCGAGATGTTGAAAGGCGTCAGCGACCCATACGCTAAATAATTGTGCAGATAGAACCATCCGCTTGCAAAAAAAGCGATTACGAATGCGGGGAGGATAATACGACCAATTTCCAGGCCCTTCGACCTATTTTTGATGAAGATGAGCAACGCCAATGCCAAAATTGCAGGCAGGAGAAAGATTCCCCATTGCCGGCTCAAGTCAAGTGCGCCCATGGAAAGTCCCAATGCGATGGTCTCTTTCCACCATGACAAGCTTGAAGACTTTACCAATCTGGCAATTTGATATGTTATCAGTACCACAAAGAAGGCCACATAAGGCTCGCCGCGTACCTGGGCAAAGGTCTTATAGTAGACAGTAAGAATTCCTAAAAAACTAAGCAATGAGATCTTGAAAAATTCGTTACCCGGCTTTAGAAGCTCTGCCAACTTAAGGAGAATAAGTGTTATACCGATGGAGAGCAGCAAGTTGATGAATTGCGCGAATTTTCCATCAATGAATTGGCAGTTGCCAGTTGGATTCGATTGCAAGCAGACTTTATCAACGAGGCTAGGGAGGAAATAGGGGAGAGGCGGGGAATAATATTCGGCAGTATCGTTTACTGTAGGCAGGTGATTGTGCAGTGTGCTGATGTAATCCAAATGCTCTTGAGCATCATACCCCACTTCCGGGTTGTGCAAAAAATTGTTGGCCAGGACTAGAAGATTGATCACCAGCGCAATGCAAAATGTTATGTTTCTGGCCTTGTTGCTTTTCACCTATAACTCCTGCCTATAAAATACGCATTATTTTCCCCAAAATCTTACGACGCAGCCCTTGCAATGGCAGTAGCTAACAAAATAAGCGCCGACAGCACAAGGCTTGTCTGCATCAAAATCGTTTCGCGACGGCGCAGGGAATTCAATTGCTCGTGATTGATTTTGTCCTTTCGCATCAGCGCCCGTCGGATGGCGGGCAATACATCCCAGGTGTGCATGGCGCTGACTGCAATCAGTGCGGCTACCAAAATGTGTTTGGACAAAATCGCCAACGACCATTGTCCGCTGACGGAGAGAAATCCGTTGTAATGAATATTGACGCTCATTTGGAACAAGCCGGTCACGACCAGCAGGCTGACACTAAACCATCCGATCGGTTCAAGCCGCTTTTGGACTGTGTCAATGAAAGCCAGCTGGTCAACAGGTTGAAGTGTGCGCGATGCGGCCGGTAATACAAGAATCGAAATGGAAACAAGGCTTCCGATCCATATTACGGTGGCAAGCAGATGAAGCCAATAAGTCAGCGCAATTGCCCAATCGGGGACTGCTGGCATTTCTATGGAGTAGCTGTCGGTGGAATTTCAGTTGGTGCTGGCGTTTCCGTTGGCGGATAACACTTCTGAAAAGCTTGGTTCGAATTCTTGGCTGCGGTTTGGTCAAGAGCCGCGATGGCCGCCGCTGCCTGATATTCTTGGTAAGCGTCGCAGAAGTTGCTTTCGGCGAACAACTGATCCCCGTATCGCATCAATGAGTTGTAATAACGCTGCGAGGCGGTCATGGTTCCATCCCACATCGAAGGCCAACCTGCGGCAACCTGTTGGAATAAGTTGGCTGCGGTCTTCCAATCGGTGCCGTAGAACGCGGCGGCTTCGATGTATGTGCGTGCACCGTCGCGCATGCCGCTGGCATCGCGATCAAGCGGGGCAAAGCGCTCGGCAAGCGTAAGTTGATAAATGCCGCCTTCCAGATTTCCAGCCTGGATCAACGCCACGCCATAATTGCGAAGCGCGAAATAATACATTCCGTCCACTTGCGAAGTGTTGAATTTTGGATCCTGCTTGCGGAGCTGGTCCAATTCAGTGATGGCGTTTGCCCAATCGCCTGCGGTGATCAATTGTTGGGCGGTATCAAAAAGCGCTTGCTCGCCGCGCAAGTCAGGCGTCGGCGTGAGAGTCGGCGTTGGAGTATTCGTTGGAATCGTCATCTGGACAAGGATTTTCGCGTACTCGGATTGCACCCCCGGAAAATTCGGGTTGTTCTGGAGGATAAAATCGAGGCGCTGTTTGGCCGCGTCATAACGACCAAATTGTTCGTCCACCAGCGCGTACTGAAATTGCTCCAGCAACTGCTTGTCAATTACTTGCGCTTGTGCGGTCTGTCGTTCGCCGATACCGCTCCAGTACCCGCCCATGCCGCCAAGGCCGAGCAAAACAATGACTCCAAGAATGCTCAAGAGAATCGAAAGCCAACGGCGTGGCTTCTTCTGTTTTGGTTGGGAAGATTGAGCGCTTTCTTCCTGAATTGGTTTGATAGGTTGAGTGTTCCCGGTGTTTTCAGACATGGCGGTTATTATACTCTAGGCGGCGGCCAGGCTTTCCTTGCTCTCATCCTTGCCTAACTTGAACAACAATCGGAATTCGCGTTGGACAATCAGCAACGCGACGAGCGTGCCGACTGCCATTCCGATGATGGCTGTCAGCACCGCACCACCCGGAAGCGTCAGGGCCAGGACGTAGGCCGTGACGCCGCCAAATAGAGCGGCAGCCAACCCTTTGAGCAACGCCCCGTTAATCCTGACCGGCTCTTTCATGCGCCGATTCAAGATCGCAAACATGATGATCGCTTCGATGGTCAGAGATAATTCGGCGACCGCGATGGCCGGCGCGCCGATCGAACGGAAAAATATTACTGCCGAGATCCCGATTCCCAAGTAAATGAGCAGACGAATCACAATCGTTGCCAAAGGAATCATTGCTTCTTTGCGCGCGTACAAAGCGCGCGCTGCGACTTCCTGTATCGCGTAGCCACAAAGAGTTAACATGTAAACGCGAGCGGTTGTCGTCATCAAAGTCGTGCCTGCTTCGTTGAAGTGAAACGCGGCGCGGATCAGCGGATGCATTCCCGCGGCCATGATCGCTCCGGCGGGCAGAGTTAACGCGATCAAAACCTGGAGCGCCTTGTCAATCGTTTGACGGAATCCGCTCCAGTCGGCGCGCGCTGCGTATTCCGCAAGCGTTGGAAGCATCGCTGTTGCAATCGCAGTCCCCAACAAAGTTTCCGGTACTTGCATAATCATCCAGCCATACGTCAACGAAGAGATCGCGCCGGTTTGTCCGAGTCGCGAAGCGAGGTTGTCGCGCGCGACAAACATCAATTGGACGCCGAAGACAGTCAGCAAACGCGGACCGACAACTTTGAACACTTCGATGATGGCTGGCTCGTTGATTTTGACGGATGGCGTCCAGCGAAAGCCGTAACGAATGAGGCCGGGAATTTGAATGGCAAGATGCATGGCTGCGCCGAGAATGACGCCGTAGACCAGCCCATACACACCGAGGCCGAGCGCTGGAAAAGTAATTGGGCCAAGCGTGTAAGGCGTTTTAGGCGCTAGGATTAACGCACCAAAAATTTGTCCAACATTGTAAAGGATTGGCGCGAGCGCGGGTAACAAGAAATGTTGATTTGCTTGCAAACCCGCGATGACAAGTCCGCTGATCGAAAAAATAAACGTCGCAATGAGATCGAGTCGCATCAGGTTCACGATGACTTGTCTTTGGGCCGCGTCGAAACCGGGCGTGATCCAAAGCTGGACAATTTGATTTGCAAAAATAGCGATGATGATTGCCAGTGCGCCGGTGGCGATGAAGGCCAAATTGGCAACACGCGAAAACAAATTCCAGGTTTTTGCGCGGCCCTCGATTGTCAGCGTTTGAGTTAGAACTGGAATGAATGCCATTGCCAGCGCACCGCCAGAGATCAATGCAGCTAATAAATCCGGTAAATTATTTGCGACGTTGAAGGCGTCCAATTCAAATGAAAGATTGAATGTGCGCGCGATGATGATGGCGCGGACGAAGGCCAAAACTTTGTCGAGCGTAAAGAGAATTCCGAGCATGAGCGAGATGCGCGTG
>JAJYOO010000086.1 GCA_021796155.1 Chloroflexota bacterium | reverse complement strand
ACACGGCTTCGTCGCCGTGTCTCTGAACTGGTTCAAGTGGATTAACCGCCGCTTTGTGCTGGAGTCGGAGTTACGGCATTTGGTGAATTGGCTTCGCGGTAGGTTTTGATCGCCTGGCGCAATGCCTTAAGTGGAGATATCACCGTTTGGCGAATATCCTTCAATTTGCTGTGTAAATCCTTGACTGTTTGAAGAGCCGTGGCGCGATCTACAACGTTGCCGGATGCGTCAAAACCGGGATGAGAATTGATCAGGCTTTGCGCGTCGTTGTAAATGGACTGAGCCTGCGTGACGGCGCTGCTGAACGCATCCAATGCAGACTGCAAAGCGGTCACATCCTTGCCATTGGCTTTAGCCTTGTTGATCAGATCCTGAAGTTTTGAGATGCGCGTGTTGGCATTGTCAAACAGTTTGCCAAGCTTGCCATAAATAACCTGTTCCCGCGAAAATATTTGTTGAAGCCGGTCGGTTGGTGAGATTGTTTGACTCGGCGCAGTCGGCGTTCCGGGATCAAGCGTTCCCAGCGCGTACGCGTTGGCAAGCGGAACGGAAACCAATCCGAGTGCGGCCACAAGCCCCACCAATAAAGTCTTTCTGAACCACATTGTTATCGTTGACATTCGAACCTCCTTTGTTCGACTTACAACGACGATTTTAGAATTGGTCGGTTATGACAATATGGTGGGGATGTAAAAATTTTGTAAATTCAAAAAACGACCCACAGTTTTCGCAGATTTTATTTTCTAATCAGCGAAATACTCTTCAAGTACAACGTCTGCAAATTATTTTCGGCGAAGGACGAGCATCGTTAAATCATCGGATGCGGGTTCGGCTCCGATAAATTCATTCAGGCGCGTCTCGACGTCATCCAACAAAGCTTCGGCCGAGGCAGTTTTGCATTGAAGTGCAGCCAGCAAACGCGCCTCGCCAAACATTTCGCCATTCGATGAGAACGCTTCAGTCAATCCGTCGGTGTAAAGCAAAAGACTCTCACCGGATGCAAGTTGAATCGTCCGTTGCGAAATGGCACCTAATTCCACAACGCCAAGCGCGATACCGGTGCGCGTCAATTTCTCGACCTGTCCATCAGCGCGAACCCAGAGCGGCGGATTGTGTCCGGCATTGGCGTAAGTCACTTCACCAGTATTTTCATTCAGCACCGCGTACGCTGCAGTGACAAACATTCCCTGACGCGTATCGGGAATTAGCAATTCGTTGACGCGCTGCAAGGCGTCAGCCGGGGACGGATTCTCGATAACAGCAGCCCTCACCAACGTCCGCGTGAGCGCCATGAACAACGCGGCGGGCATTCCCTTGTCGGCTACATCCGCGATGAAGAGTCCGAGTTTATGATTCGGCAATTCGATCACATCGTAAAAATCGCCGCCGACCTGGCGGGCGGTCTTCCAGCGCGCGGCCAATTCCCATTCGACGCGCTCCGGCAATTGTTCGGGGATGAGCGTTTGCTGGATTTGCCGCGCCAGTTGGACTTCGGTTTCGAGATGTTCGCGTTCGACCATTTCCTGCTGCAAGCGGTCGTTTTGAATCGCGAGCGCGGCTTGCTGTGCAATACCATTGATGATCTCAAGCCGACGCGAGCGGAAGCGACGTCCACCTTTGGCTTCTTCAACCAACAAAATGCCGAACAAATCAGATTTGATTTGAAGCGGGACGCCAATTAACAAACGGTTGCTCGCGCGTAACGCTTCATCGGTCTGGAGTGTGGGGTGGAATTTCAACCATTTACCCGGCGAGGCTTTGCCTTTGAGAGCGCGCACGACTGTCTGTCCCTGTTTGCGCGCCGCATCGAGCATGTGGAACTCATCCGGTGCGAACTCGCGATTCCAAATTGATTCCTTTGCCGCGTCATCCAAACCAAACTCTTCTTTTGGAATAAATATTTCGCGGCTCGAATCCCAAAGATAAAGTGCAGCGCGCTCCACACCAACCAGGATCGGCAGGATGCGGATGATCGTGCCGAGGGTTTCATCCAAATCACTCAGACTCACGACGGCTTGAGCGACCTGCAACAAGGCCGCGGATGCGTAGGCCTGTTCCTGCGCCGAATCATAAAGCCGCGCGTTTTCGATGGCGACCGCGGCATAACTTGCAAATGTTGCGGACATCGCTTGCGCTTCGTGACCGTAACGTCCCGGCTGATGATGCGCCAGTGAGATCACACCCACCGGTTGATCGCTGACGCGCAGCGGGGCGGCCAGCGCAGAATACGATTTGTCAAAGCCAGCAGCCAGGGCTGATGGTCCGATTGGATCGGATGATTTGCGGATAACTGGTTCATTAGCCAACATGACTTGAGTCAATGAAATGTCTGCCTCGGGCGAGGACAAACGAATCTGTTCGATGATTTCCGCGTCGCCGCCGTGCACCGCGGCAAGATAAAGTTCGCCATCATCCAATAACCAGATGGCTGAAACATCCACCGGCAGATTTCTTTCGAGTTCAGTCAGGATCATCTCGAGCGCTTCATCCACACCGACGTATTCCGAGAGCAAGCCCGCGACTTCGCGCAGACTGTCCGCCACCTGACGCCGCCATTGCTCGGACCGATACAAGTCCGCGTTGCGGATTGCCGAAGCAATCGTCCCGCCGACTGCTTCGAACAAAATCAAATCGTCTTCCGTAAAGGCATTCAACCGATCAGATTGAATGTCCAACACGCCGAGCACGCGTTCGCCGAACATAAGCGGAACAGCCAGTTCGGAGCGTGTGTTCTTCGGCGGCAATTGCGACGGATGATAACGTGGGTCCTGGCTTATATCATTCGCAAGCACGGCCTTGCCTTCACGCGCCACCCACGGAATGATCCCTTTTGATTCATCCAGCGAAATCGAATAACCTTCGAGCGATTGACTCTTTTTGCCGCTGCCCGCTTCGTATTCGATCAACCGGCGATTCGGATGGACGGTAAACAAATGCACATACGGATAATTGAATCGTTCGTGGATAAGCCCCGCGGCTTCATCCATTAATTGATTCAAATCCAATGTCGAGGTAACGCTTTTGCTGACTTCGGCCACCAACGCCAATTGCTCTGCGCGGCGCTGAACATCGTTATACAACCGCGTGCTTTCAACAGCGCGGGCAATGTTATCGGCCAGCGCCTGCAACAACATCAAATCGTTGGGATGAAACGCGTTGATATGATCCGATTGAATATCCAGGACGCCGAGGACGCGGTCTTCCAGTTTGAGCGGGATGACGACCTCGGAACGGGTTTCGGGCAGGCGTTCAATGTAACGGTAACGCGGATCCGCCCGAACGTCCGAGGCCACGATGCGCCCGCCGGTTGACGCGACCTCGCCGATCAATCCCTGCCCCACCTCGACTTCGAATCCCAAAATGTTATCCTTGCGTCCTTTATGCGGCACGCTCGAACTGGCGCGGAACCGCAGGCGCGTAGAACCGGGCCGCAGAGTAAAAATGCCCACGTAATAATAGTGAAATGTCTTTTGAATCAATTCGGTGACGCGGCGCGCAAGCACGTTTATGTCCAGCACGTTCGCGATCTGCGCGCTGACTTCACGGACAAGATTCAGTTGTCCGAGCCGGAAGCGTTCCACCTCGACGCGATGCGAAGCATAGAGCCCAACCGCGACGATGCTGGCAATGCTTTCAAGCAGCTCAAGTTCTTCTTTTTCAAAATTGGGGCCGCGCGAACGAGTGACTTGCAAAGCGCCGAGCAAAAATCCCTGGTCTTCGATGGGAACCGCAGCGAAGGTTCTTTTTGAATTCGATTTTTTCCCCACGCGGCGGCTGAACGGTTTGCGCGTTTTGACAACGCGCTGCATTCCCTCAAGCGGAGGCCGGAGCGGGAACTGACGTTTTGAATCCCAATCTGGAAGACGAAACAAATTCTCGTGAAGCCAGACGTCCACGCGGCCAGCCATCAAGCGGCTGGTCATCGAAACAATCCGGTCGCGTTGGGCAATCAATGAAGTTGTGCTGACCAACTGTTCCCCCAGGCTGGCGATTTCGCGCCAGTCTGAAAAATCGGGAGAACGATTCGCGGCACTCATGCTAGACCTTCCGCTTCACCAGCGTCAAAAGATTTCCCGCATCTGTAATTTCGTATTTAACTTCATCCATCAATTTCCGCATCAGGAAAATGCCCAGCCCGCCAATCTTACGATCCGTTAGATCAGCTTTCAAATCGGGCTGCGGTACTTGGGATGGATCGAATCGTTTGCCGTGATCGAGCAAAGTAATGACAAGCTGATCCTCGACAAATTCACAACTCAATTCAAAGGTTGCATTGGAATTCCCCGCATACGCATGTTCGATGACATTCGACGCGGCCTCATCCGCGGCAAGCTGGATCGAATAAACGTCTTTATCGGGGAAACCGGCAGCGCGCGCGATTCCTCCGACAAATTCGCGAATCTCATCAAGATGGTCAAAACTGGCTGGGAACTTTAATACAGGCATTGGCAATCGAAGGCCGCCTCACCCGCAACTGGAGGCGGCCTCCTTTCAATAAAATTATTTCAAGCTGGTGCGGACTATAAATTACCGACCGCTTCCAACGGATCCTTGAACGTTTTGAACAACTCCGTAAAACCGGCCAGTTCAAGCGCCTCGCGAATTCGATCCGGCACCGAGGCGAGTAAAACTTCGCCACGGTTGTAGCGCTTGCAATTACGCTGCGCTGCCAGCAACGCTCGAAAACCCGCGCTGGACATATATTCAAGAGAACTCATATCAATGACCAGCTTGTAGACGCCTTTATCAAAATTGGCATCCAAAGCTTGGCTGAACTTCGGCGCGGTGGCACTGTCCACGCGTCCGCTGACTTTGATCAGGTTGCAATGCTTGAACTCTTTAGTGCTGACTTCCATGCTCATCCTCCTGCTAAATATCTGTGACTGGCAAGGCAAAATTATATCATGAGACAATGCAATGCTATACTTGCCTTATGGAGCACGGAGGCTAACCATGATCCCAGGGATACAACCATGAGGATTGGGAATTTCATCCAGCGATGTGCACGGGCATTCGTCGGGCCGCTCGTGCCAGTCAGGGAACCGCTCGTGCGTCGACGAATGCAATTGCTGGCGTCTTTGATGTTGCTCGTTGCGCTCTTCTCATTGATCGGCCTCGCCTGCATCCCCATCTTGAAAATCAGAACCACACCCATATTCGACTGGCTTCTAGGCGGCCTGCTTTTCGCATCACTGGGCTTGTACTTTATCAGCCGGTCGCGCTGGTATCGCGTCACGATGATGTTGGCAGTCACGGCAACGGTCATCCTTCCTTTTGCCGTACTGTACAACCTGAAAGAATACACGCTGGAGGAAATCCTTTCCACGCTGATGTGGCTTGTTCTGAGTTTCCTACTGTCGGTTTCGCTGCTGAGTCTGCAATCCGCCATCCTCCTGATCGCCTGCGTGATCGGGGGGACCTTTCTCCTGCTGCTCATCACTCCCGAAATCGCTTTCATCAACCTGCTGCCGGTGATCGGATTCCTTTCGGCGTCCGCGGCTTTGATCATCATCAATATTATTTATCGCGAAAAAGTGGAAGCGGACCGCCAAAGAGAAATCCTGTCAGAAAAAGAGACTTCAGAGAAAATGGAAGCTGGACAGGCGCGCTTGATCCATGAACTGGAAACAAAAAACGAAGAGCTTGAAAGATTCACGTACACCGTTTCGCACGATTTGAAATCACCGCTGATCACCATCCGCGGCTTTTTGGGTTTTCTCGAACGCGATGTTCGAGCCAACAATAAAGCGCGCATCACAGCCGATTTGCAACGCATTACGGATGCGACCGAGAAAATGCGCCGCTTGCTGGACGATTTGCTGAATCTTTCGCGCGTTGGACGCATCGTCCACCCGCCGGAGAATGTCCCGTTCGAGCTGATCGTTGCCGAAGCTGCCGAACGCGCAGGTGGACAAATTCGTCAGCGGGGAGTCTATGTCAAAATAGCGGAGGGCCTGCCCATCGTCCGGGTTGATCGTGAGCGTCTGATCGAGGTGGTTCAAAATCTGCTGGATAACGCCGTCAAGTTCATGGGTGACCAGGCGAATCCCACCATCGAGGTTGGCACACGCGGCTTTGACAAATCAGGGAAGGCAATTCTTTTTGTTTGTGACAATGGCATCGGGATTGATCCGCAATTCCACGAACGCGTCTTCGGGCTGTTTAACAAACTGGATCCGTCGAGCGAGGGAACAGGGATTGGATTGGCGCTGGTCAAACGCATCATCGAAGTCCATGATGGAAAAATTTGGGTAGAGTCAGACGCCAATAAAACCGGATCAACATTTGTTTTCACATTGCCCGCCATCAGAGAATAGGAAAGGGAAAGAGGATGTTCCAGTTTATCAGCAGATTCTTTTCTGCCCCGGTATTTGAAAACAACGACGAAGAAACTCTGAGGGCCAGACATTTAGTCATCATTGTTCGCACATTATTTTTTGCCACTCTCGTTTATTCAGCACTGGTGCCAATCTTCGCCCCGCAATTAACGCCGCGCCTGGTGTTGGTCATCCCAATCCTTCTGATTGTAGCGCTGATGTATTGGCTGATCCATCGAAGGAAAATACGGGCGGCAAGCTGGCTGATGGTAACAGGGACATGGCTAGTACTGTTCGTATCGGCGGCGTTGAGCGGAGACGTGCAAGCGCCCGCCTTCGCGGGAAACATAATCATCATCTTGTTTGCAGCGGTGCTGTTGGATTATCAAGTTGCCGTGCTACTCGCCATCTTGAGCGCTGCCAGCGGCCCCATCATGATATGGGGCGAAGCGATGGGATATTTGCCCCGCTTATCACAACAACTCAATACGCCCTTTTCGATCTGGTTGGCAGACGTTATCTTTTTTGCAGTCGGCGTTGTGCTCGTAAGAATGGCATCCGACAACTTCCGCGCCGCGTTTCAACGCGCTCAAACCGAATTGAACGGGCACATCATAGTCAAATCTGGTCTCGAAGAACAGGGAGATTTTGCGATCCAAGTGATGAATGAACTCGGTCAGGGCGTAACGGTCACAGGCAAGGATTCAAGATATCAGTATGTGAATATGGCCTTTGCGCGGATGCTCAATTATGATCCACGCTACATGCTGGGAAAATCTCCCTACGATATCACCCTGCCGGAAGATTTCCATATTATCGAACATGTTTTGAGCGAACGGAGGCAAGGCAAAGCTTCCTCGCACGAGATACGATTAAAAAAATCAACGGGTGAAATCGTCCACGCGCTGATCACGGGGGTGCCGCGTATGCGAGATGACAAATACGAAGGGGCTGTAACCGTCATCACCGATTTGACCGTGCAGAAGCGAATCGAAAACCAACAAAACGAACTGTTGGCAAAAATGAATTTGCGAAATTTGCAACTCCACACCGCCGCAGAGGTTTCGCGCGCCGCATCGTCCATGCTGGATTTGGATACGCTCATGCCCAAAGTGGTCGAGTTGATTCGGGATCATTTCAACTATTACTATGTCGGCTTGTTCCTGGTTGACAAGGATATCAACCGCGCAGTCCTGCGAGCAGCCACAGGTGAAACGGGAAAGATGATGCTGGAAGCCGGACACGCGCTTGAGCTCACCGAATCATCAATGATCGGCTGGTGCATCGTCCACAAGGAACCTCGCATCGCCCTCGACGTTGGACAGGATGCCGTTCGATTCAAGAATCCTTTTCTTCCGCTGACGCGGTCCGAAGCGGCCCTGCCGCTGATCTCGCGCGGCAGCGTCATCGGCGCAATGACGATTCAATCCGCGGAGCCGATGGCGTTCTCCGATGACGACATCACCATTTTGCAAACCATGACAGAACAAGTAGCCAACGCAATTGAGAACGCGCGGTTGTTTACCGAGCGCGCCACTCTGATCAAGGAACTCGAATCCCGCAACCTGGAACTCGAACGATTCACCTATACTGTCTCACACGACCTGCGTTCGCCGCTGATCACCATGCGCGGCTTTGCTGGCTTCTTGACCGATGACGCCGCATCCGGCAACATCGAGCAGCTTCAAAAGGACGTGAACCGCATCATCACCGCCACTGACAAGATGCAGCAATTGCTCAATGAGTTGCTGGAGTTGTCGCGCATCGGCCGGGTCATGAACCCAACGCAGG
>JAJYOO010000085.1 GCA_021796155.1 Chloroflexota bacterium | reverse complement strand
ACGCCGAATCCAAACGCCACCGCCACCGCGACGCCGTTCCAGCCTGTGCCTGCCAGCGATACGCCGACCCCGACCCAAACTTTAATTCCAACCGACACAGAAACCAGCGGGCTGGCAGGCGGAACCGGGACGTATGCCTTTCTCGTCGGCGCGGCGCGCTTTGTGGAAGGCGATTTTATTTTGCAGCAATTCTTCATGCGCGATCCGGCAGAAGAGCCGGCTTTGCTGGAAGGACTTGCGGCTTTTCTGGCTCCTGCGCAAGTGCTGGTTACGTTCAATGGAAAAGCTTTCGATGCACCGTTACTCGTAACGCGTTACACCCTGCATAACATTCCGGTTCCATTCAAAGATTACGCTCATCTCGATTTGCTTCCGCTGGCGCGGCGGCTTTGGCGCGATCGTCTGGAATCACGTGCGCTGAAATTCCTCGAAGAAAATATTTTGCAGGCGCCGCGCACAATCGAAGAAGTTCCGGGCTATGAAATTCCGTACATCTATTTTGATTATTTGCGGACAGGCGACGCGCGTCCGCTGAAGGGCGTGTTCTATCACAACGCCATGGATGTGGTCGCGATGGCTGCGTTGTTGAATCACACTGCAACGATGCTGTCTGATCCATTCCACGAAGCGATTGATCATGGCCTGGATGTGATCGCGCTGGCAAAGCTTTATGAAGACCTTGGTCAATGGGATCTTGCGGCGCGCCTCTTCGAGCGCGGGCTGGAGATGAATCTCAGTGAGGAAGATTTCTGGAAAGCGGTCAGCCGCCTCTCGGTTTTGCAAAAGAGGCGGGGCGACTTCGATGAGGCGGTCAAACTTTGGGAGAAAGCCGCGTCCGAAGGTCACATCTATGCCTTTGTCGAATTGGCGAAATATTACGAACATAAACAGCGCGATGTAAAGTCTGCGCTCAAGTGGACGAAATCTGCGTTGAAACAGGTGAAACACGCCGATCTGCCGGTTTATATTCGCAGGCATTGGGAGGATGAGCTATCGCATCGCCTTGAACGATTGGAGGCGAAGTCGAAAAAATCTGCCGTATAATCGAGTCAACTCAGAGTCAAATCATTCAGGAGGAAGCATGGAGATCACTGTTTCTCAACAAAAGGGTAAAAGCCCTGTGACTGTGATTCAGCCGCACGGCGATGTGGATGCGTCCAATTACACCGAACTCATTAATAAAGTGAGGGAATTATTCAATGGCGGCACAAGAGATTTCATCATTGACTTGAGCGATGTGCCGTTCATGAGCAGCGCCGGGCTGGTGGCGCTGCACAGCATCGCCATCCTGCTGCGCGGCGAAACGCCCGTTGACCCGCAATCGGGCTGGGCGGCATTGAAGGCGATGGATCGTTCGCGCGATCTCGGAATGCAGCCTCACGTCAAACTGCTCGGTCCCCAGCAATATGTCGCGGAGACTTTCGACAAGGCAGGGTTTACCCAGTTCTTTGAAATCTTCAAGGATTTGAATACAGCTGTCAATTCATTTTAGTTTCGTCCGTGGATGAATTCAATAAATGTGCCGCGTTTCAAGAACGCGGCACATTTATTGCGGTGATAAAATTCAAGCACAGGCGAAGGAGGCAGACATGGGTTCGCAGATCAATGACCTGGTCAAAATGGGCGATGTCGAAACTCTTTATGAGCTGATGACGGAGGATGAGGATTGGATGACTCAGCTCGATGCGGCGGAGGGATTGGTCAAGCTCGGCGATCGGCGCGGATTGGATTTTCTATTCAGTGCGGAACAGAGCGAGGAAAAGGACATTCGCCAGGTTGCCAAAGAGATTCTGGATTCGCCTGAAGTTGCCCAGAAGCGCGAATATCTGGAAGCGGAAGAAAAACGCGAACATCAAACAAAAATAGAAGCTGCTAAAAAACGTTTGGGAAAAGGCCAGAAAGTTTTTCGTTATAAGATGATCTTCTTGTCTTCGAGCGACATTCTGGATGAAGATTTAGCCGGTAAAGGTTTTGATGTCCCTGCTCTGACCGAACACGGATTTGAAGGCTGGGAAGTGGTCAATATCATCCCGCGTCGCAGGCAAATTCTGACAGGAGCGGTTGACGACACATTCACGGGCGCGTATTTTCTGCTCAAGAAGGAAATGAACCCTGAAGAAACTTCGGAGCTGGATGAAGCCTGAAAATCATTTTTGAATCAACTGCTTTTCTGATCACCACGACCTTTGTCCTATTCGCTTTTCTCTGGAAATGTTTACAATGAAATCAACCAAAGAAAAGGAGAATGGCAAATGGCAATTATCGAATCCAGTATTACCATCAACACACCCATCGAGAAGGTTTTCGAGTTCATTACCAATATTGAAAACCAGAAAAAACTCAGCCCATATATTTCAGGAATTGAGGCTCCCAGCCCGCTCCAGGTTGGATCGCGCTACACGGTCAAAACCACAACGGCGGGCCGCACATTCGAGAGCGTCAATGAAGTTGTTGCGCTTGAGCCAAACAAAAAGTTCAGCATCAAGACTCTTGCAAAGCCGCCTGCCAGCGATGTCACCAACACGTATTTGCTCAGCGATGAAGGCGGCGGAACAAAGCTGACCGTCCAAATGGATACGGTTGTGATGGCAATGGGCATGGAAGCCATGGTCACGAACCAGTTGAAAGCCGCACAGGATACCGGACTCGCGGCGATCAAAAAAGCACTCGAAGGTTAAGGTTCTGATTAAAGCTCGCGCCCTCCCGCAGGCAAGCGGGAGGGTTTTCGTTTACAATACAACCCATGCAGCGCCATCGAAACAGTTCACTGTTCACCATCTGTATTTCTTTATTTTTCCTGCTTGCCTCCTGTTCAACGCCCGCTTCCCCAACACCTGTTCCCACACTGACAGATATTCCCGCATCACCGACTCTTCCAATACCAACAGTTCCTCCGCCAACGCCAACTTCGACGCCGGTGCCGGTTCCGCCGCGCGCACAATACACGATGAACGTCGTGTTGGATTACGCGGCCAAGTCGGTTGCCGTGGATGAAACCATTGTTTATCCCAATCACACGGGCCAGGCGCAGACGAATCTTGTGCTGGCCGTCGAACCAAATTATTGGCAAGGTTGTTTTACACTGGCCAATCTGACTCTGGACAATGCCCCCGCGAACTATACGATGGATGTCCATAAGCTGACGATTCAGCTTCCCGCCGTACTCGCGCCCGAGGCCATTGCCACGCTTCACATTCAATACACGCTGAAACTGCCGTCCATCATTCCCATCAATCAAAATTCGCGCCCGCGGATTTTTGGATACAGTCAGAACCAGATCAATCTCACGAACTGGTATCCGTTCGTCGTCCCGTTTATGAACGGACAGTGGGTGCTGCATGACGCCTGGTTTTATGGCGAGAATCTCGTTTATGATGCGGCGGATTTCACCGTCAACATCAAATCATCCGACCCGGCTGTAAAACCCGTGATCGCGGCCAGCGGGGCTCCAAGTCAAAACGGCGAGTGGACGACATACACGCTCACAGCAGGCCGTACGTTTGCCATCTCAGCCAGCATGGAATTCAAAACCGCCAGTATGCAGATCGGCAACATAGTCGTCACAAGTTATTATTTTCCTTTTTATGACAAGCCTGGGCAGGCAACGTTGAAGACCGCGGTCGAGGCTTTGCAAATTTACAGCCAGCGTTACGGCCCTTATACACATCAAACGCTGGCTGTCGTCATGGGTGACTTCAATGATGGCATGGAATTTTCCGCGTTCTTTTTCCTGCCGCACAATGCCTACGATCTTTATGACGGCACGAACAAGAATCTTTTAACGACAGTCACGGCACACGAAACCGCGCATCAATGGTTCTTTGAGCAGGTCGCTGATGATCAAGCCATGCAGCCCTGGCTCGATGAAGCCTTCGCGGCTTACAGCGAACACATATTTTATGAAAGCGTTGATCCAAGTTTGATACCGTGGTGGTGGGCGTATTGGCTGCCGCGCGTGGGCGGCAAAGATTCCCTGCCGTGGGTGGATACCAACATTTACAGCGCAGGCGGATTTATCCCTTACACCAACACGGTCTATCTGCGCGGCGCGCATTTCCTCGACGATTTGCGAACGCGCATAGGTGATGCTGCCTTTTTCGCTTTTCTCCAGGATTATGTGAAGGAGGAAAACGGCAAGATTGCTACGACTGCCGATTTCTTCCGCATTCTCAGAAAAGACACAACAGTGGATTTCTCGGATATCGTCAGACAATATTTCCAGAACGTTTATTGACATGCCTCGCCGCCAGCCGCTCAGCCCTTTGCGTTTTGTGTTTTATGTGCTGTTTTTTTCGTTTTTGATTTTTTTGCTGGCGGCTTGCATTCCATCGCCTCAGCGCGCTGACCCGTCAGTGGGCGCGGCCCCGAATTTCATTTTGATCACGCCGAATCCAAACGCGACGGCCACCGCGACGCCATTCCAGCCTTTGCCCGCCACCGATACGCTGACCCCAACTGAAACTTCAATTCCAACCGATACATCTGTTCCGACGAACACGGCTACGTTGACACCCGCTCCAACGAATACGTCCGCGCCGACATCCACCACGCCGCCCGATACGCCCATCCCGCAAAATTTGCGTACGTTGTACACGTTTTACGCCACGCTGAATTATGCCGCGAAGACCGTTGCTGTGAATGAAACCATCCACTATACAAATTTAACTGGTCAGAGTCTTTCGAATGTGGTCATGGCGGTTGAACCGAACCTGTGGAGCAATTGCTTTTCGTTGTCGGAATTGAATCAAGATGGAACAGCGGTTACCCATTACACGCTGAATGGGCAAAAGCTGACCGTTTATCCATCTCAAGCGATCCAACCCGGCGCAGTGACAACATTTGCTCTAAGTTACAACCTCACGCTTCCCCCCAAACGTTTCGAGGATACGTTTGGGTATCTTGGCTATCAAATCAATCTGACTGATTGGTATCCTTTCATTGTCCCGTTCATTGATGGCAAGTGGGTATTGCATGATCCGTGGGCGTTTGGCGAACATCTCGTTTACGATTCGGTGGACTTCGATGTCAATCTCAAAGTCAATAATCCGAAAGTGATCGTGGCAGCCAGCGCGCCGGGAGAGTCAAACGGGGATTGGATGCGCTATCGGCTCGACGGCGCGCGCACGTTTGTGCTGTCAGCCAGCGACCGTTTCAAGGTGGACGACTCCGCGGTCGGGTCCGTAAAGATTCGTTCGTATTATTTTGCAGGGCATGAAAATGCGGGCGGTGCGGTCACATGGATGGCGACGCAGTCGCTCGGTCTGTATGATGTCAAGTTCGCACCGTTTCCATATCAAAGCATCAGCATCGTAGAGACCGATGTGCCCGATGGTCAGGAATATGATGGACTGGTTTTCCTCTCGACCAATTTCTATGCCGAATATAATGGCACAGCCAAGAGCAATTTGATCACGATTGGCACGCACGAGATCGCGCATCAATGGTGGTTTGGACTCGTCGGCGATGATCAGGCGCTCGAGCCGTGGCTGGACGAAGCGATGGCCGTTTACAGTGAGCGGATCTTTTATCAATATAATTATCCGAACTATGGAAATTGGTGGTGGGATTTCCGCGTCAATTATTTTGGCCCAAGCGGGTATGTGGACCAGAGTATTTACAGTTTTACAACGTTCCGTGCATACGTCAATGCTGTGTATTTAAACGGTGCCAATTTTTTGGAAGAGTTGCGGGTGCGTATCGGCGATGATGCTTTCTTTGCGTTTCTAAAAGATTATGCATCGCGATATGCTCGCAAGCATGTTACCTCCGAAGATTTCTTTGCCACGCTTCGATTGCATACCAATACGGATTTCTCGGACATCCTCCATAAATATTTTCAGGGATCTTATTAGCGCAAAAATAACGCTTTTCAAAAATTGATAATTTTCTTACGCGATGCGGGTATGAATTTGTATTCAGGGGTGGTCTGTGTCATAATCTTGAAAACGAATTTTCAACCGTGATGATTTGGACGGGGTATTCGTTGAAAAAGAGAGGAGAGATATGACCGATAAGATGCCTGTATTGTTCGTCGGTCACGGCAACCCGATGAACGTGATCGAAGAGAACGAATTTTCCCGCGCCTGGGACGCGGCGGGAAAATCCCTGCCAAAGCCCAAAGCCATCATCTGCATATCCGCGCATTGGGTAACGCGCGGCACGCTGGTCACAGCCATGGATAAGCCGCGCACGATCTATGATTTTTACGGCTTCCCGCCGGAGATGTACGAGATTCGATACGATGCGCCCGGCGCACCCGATCTGGCGGAACAAGTCCGGCGTATCATCAAAAATACCGAAGTCAAACCGGATTTGAATTGGGGTCTCGATCACGGAACATGGACTGTGTTGAAGCGCATGTTCCCGAAAGCGGACGTGCCTGTCATTCAGATGTCGCTGGATGCAAACATCGAAGCGCAAAAGCATTACGAAGTGAGCCGACAGTTAAAAGAATTGCGCGAAGAAGGCGTGCTTATTATCGGAAGCGGAAACATCGTACATAATCTGCGTATGGCACGCTTCGATGATTCCGCGTATGACTGGGCTGTGGATTTCGACCAGCGCATCGCCAAGTGGATTTCACAAAACGATCACGAGCCGATCATCCATTATGAAAAAGGCGATCAGGCCTCGGCCTTAGCGATCAACACTGCCGAGCATTATGTGCCTTTGCTTTACAGCCTGGCACTCAAAGACGAGAACGAGCCCGTTTCGTTTTTTGCGGACAAAGTGATGGGCGGCTCGATCTCGATGAGGTCAGTTCGCATCGGGTAAGGGCACGATAACGCCCTGCACCCTTTCAGGGTATCGTGCCCCAACGAACATGGATCGTCCTTACGTTCGCATCAACGTCGCTGCGACAGCCGACGGAAAAATAGATACATTCGAGCGGCGCGGTTCCGCCATTTCTTCGCAGCGCGACAAAGAACGCGTGGACAAATTGCGCGCCGAGGCAGATGCAGTGATGGTCGGCGGACACACGCTTCACGACGAAGATCCAAAGCTGACGGTCAAATCCGAATCGCTGCGCACCGAACGCCTCACGCGTGGACTTCCGGCGAATCCCGCGAAGGTTGGCGTTTCTTCGCGGTTGAATCTCAAACCTGATTCCAATTTTCTCAACGCCGGCGCCGCGCAAATCTTTTTATTCACCACCAAACAAACGGATGAAGCGCAATTATCCACGCTTCGTTCCTGCGGCGCGGAAATTTTTGTCCACGATGGCGAACGCGTAAACCTAAATTTGATGCTCGAAACGTTAAAACAAAAAGGCATGAATCGTCTAATGGTTGAAGGCGGCGCGGCGCTCAACTTCGAGCTGATGCGCCTCGGCCTCGTGGATGAACTGACGATTTATGTCGCGCCGATGATCTTCGGCGGAGAGTCGGCTCCTACAACGGCAGCCGGTTCCGGTCTGGTAAGAAGCGACGCGATTCCGCTCAAGCTTGTAGAATCCCAGTCGTGGGATGATGGCGGGGTACTGCTAAGATATCAATTTGAAAAGAGGTCAAAATGACAACATCAACAATGCACGAACAATTCCAGGTTTTGTTGGAGGAAAACAAGGATCATAATTGCGCCGGTCTCGGCAAGGATCACATTTGCGTCAAGATCGTGGCGATGGCTGAACTGCCGTCGCGTTTTGGGGATTTTCATATCGTGGCGTTCGAGAATAATCGCGATGGCAAGGAACATGTGGCCATCATCAAAGGCGATGTGATCGGCGCAAGCGATGTGCCGGTACGATTACATTCGGAATGTCTGACGGGCGATGTGATTGGTTCGCTGCGATGCGATTGCCGAGATCAGCTCGAAGCCGCGTTGAAGATGATCGGAAAGATGGAACGCGGCATGGTGCTCTATCTGCGTCAGGAAGGCCGCGGCATCGGATTAATTAATAAAATCCGCGCGTACAGTTTGCAGGATGAAGGCTTGGATACCGTCGAAGCGAATCTCGCGCTGGGCTTCCGCGATGACGAACGTGATTACGCCGTGGCCGCGCACATGTTGATGTCGCTGAAGATTCGGTCGGTGCGGCTCATCACCAACAATCCAAAAAAGATTCAACAGCTCACCGATTACGGAATCAAAGTCACGGATCGTATTCCGCATGTGATGG
>JAJYOO010000084.1 GCA_021796155.1 Chloroflexota bacterium | reverse complement strand
AAATATTATTTTCGTTCATTTTCACTCCTTTGTATGAACTTATGAATGGCAGTATAGGATTCAGTTGTGAATTGAGTGTGAAGAGAGGAGGGAGATTATATGGTTGATTCAGCAGCAGAAAAGCCGATGTTATAATCGCGCCATTCCAATCACAGGGACAAAGTAATGGCGCTGATCAGCCTGGCATTTCCCATTCTCGTATTAGTTGTGATGTACATTTTTGGCATATACACCTTCCGAAATATCGGATGGGTATTGCTCTGTTTGGTTTGGGGTGTCATCGGATTTTGGGCCGCCTTTCTTGCAAGCCCCGAGCTTGCGAAGCTGGGCCTCTCCAATCTGGTGATTGCCATCGTCATTGTGCCAGTCATTCAACAAATCTTCGCAATGCTGGGAGTATTTTTTGTTGACCACCGTCGAAAATTCGACAACCTGATAGACGGCGCCATGTACGGGTTCGCAATTGGCCTTGGTTATGCCATCACCGAAAATGTAAAGGTTGCCCTCGCGCTTCCCGCAGGCAGTGTTGAAACTGTCTTGTTGAGATCGTTTTCTTCGACTCTCGTTTACACCACCGCGTCGGGTATTGTCGGTGTGGTCGTGACACAATTCTATTTTCGTCATCGCGGCAGCCGCGCCGCGATCCTGTTCGGCGGGTTCATTGCCGCCGTTGCGTATACGGCACTTTTCAGTCTGCTCGTCACGGGCAAAATCGGCGGCGATTATGCGCCAGCAATTTATGGAATCGGCGGCCTCACGCTTGTGGGACTCTACCTCACGGGGCAATTACGCAGGATCCTGATCCAGGTGGGGATCGAGAAACCACGCGCAAACAACTTATTGGACATCGTCATTCCTATCGGCGTGCGGTTGAGCACGGAGAAAAATTTTGGCCGCCTGCTGGAAAATATGCTGGCAGAGGCGCGGAAGTTTTGCAAAGCCGATGCAGGAATGTTGTATCTGGTGCGGGAAAAACAGCTTGAACTCGCGGTCATGCACAACGACACGCTGCGTCTCAGCATGGGGGGCACTTCGCCCGTGGAAATCACTTTGCCGGGCCTGTTTTTGTATGACGATCAGGGAAATCCGAATGAGCGCAATGCGGCAGCGTATGCGGCTCTCCATGGCAAGACAGTGAACATCGAAGACGCCTACGAAACGAAGGACTATGATTTTTCGAGCATCCGCGCCTTTGACCGGACGCACAGCTATCAGTCCATTTCGTTCCTGACGATTCCACTGAAAGGTGGCGAAGGAAAAATATTAGGCGCATTCCAGTTGATCAATGCCCTGAACTCAAAGCGGGAGATCATTCCCTTCGACAAAGACCTCGAACGACTGATGGAATCTTTCTCATCCCTGGCGGCCGCGGCGCTGGAAGGATACATTCAAGAGCAAAGTTTACGAAACGAAATTCAACAATTGCGTATTCAAATTGATGAGGTGAAGCGCGGCAAGCAAGTGGACGAAATCACCAACACAGATTACTTCAAAAATTTACAGGAAAAAGCAAAGAATCTTCGAAACACTGCCCCGAGGCAGGAATAAAAATCAGACGACGCTTTGCTGCGCCCCGTCTCGCAAACGGACTTTGCATCACGGGACCGGACGATAGATGTGCGGCGCGATCCAAACCGCGCTTGCCCCAGACGGATTCCCATTAGCGCTTACCGATAATTCAAATTGGACGGTTTTGCCCGCGATGCCGCGCCAGATACGTGAGCAAGCGGAATTCGATGGGTGTCGGCGCGACGATGTTCTCGCCGCGTCGGGCCTGACCTCTGGCCTGATCCAGGACCAGATCTGCCACCACCACGACGTTTGAATCTGCCAAAGCTCAATCTCCGTATGTGCGGCGCAGCTGCGCGCGTATAGGGGAGACAAGTTCACGCAATCCATCCGCCGCGTTGGATTTCAGGACCACGCCGAATCCCTCGCGGCGGAGACTACAGCATTTTGATACAAAGTCAATGCGGCAATAACGCCTGTGCGCGGGCAGCGATACGTCAATTTCAAATTCATGCCAAACCGGGAAACTTGCTTGTATGATCAGTTCGTTCTCTTTAGAATTAGTTCGTTGGGAAGCAACCGTCAGACAAGCACAACATATTGACACGAGCTTCAAAATTGCGCCAAAGGACAATAATGACAAGGGCAAAAAAGGAAGTTAAAGACGGAATTGAGATAAGCATCGTTCTTCCGTGCTTGAATGAAGAACTCACTGTTGGAACGTGCGTCACCAAAGCCCTGGCTTTTCTCAAAACGAACAGTCTATGCGGAGAAGTCATTATTGCCGATAATGGTAGCAGGCTGCGCGGAGACAAAACCGGGTGCTAAACAACTACACTATCCATGACATTTTTAGCTCAAGCTTGGCGTTTATCCTTTTCTCGTTAATATACGTTTTCCCGGGGTACACTACAGCCTGGCTGTTTGACCTATTTGACTTCAGGAAACGCCTGCAATCTGTGCGCTTCGTCATAGCAATTGCCGTTTCAATTGCCGTAAGCCCCATCTTCGCATTTCTGACTTGGAATCTGGTATCTGTCAGATTCACTTTCGCGGCACTGGGCGTCTTTGCGATCGGTTTTGGCGTCATCCTGATGAAGTCGAGAACAGTTCCTGTTTCCGGTAGAATAAAACATTTCCAATGGCTCGCGATTCTTGCAGCCGCAAGCTGGACGGCTTTCACCATCGCGTCCCTGGTTGATATTCAAATTGGGGATAAACTCTATTTCAACATTGTGTCACACGACTTCACGACCCGCGTCGCGATTATTAATGCCATGACGCGTACAGGCGTACCACCTGTCAATCCAAGTTATTTTCCGGGTCACCCTGTGCGCTTAACATATTTATATTATTTCTGGTATATCCCATGCAGTTTGATTGATCAGATTGGCGGGGTCTGGGTAGACGCGCACGCTGCCATGATTGCAAGTGTTGCATGGTGTGGTCTGGCGCTGATGAGCATCGTTGCCCTATATCTCAGAACGAGAAACCCTGAAGGCGGCACAAAAGCGTGGAAATCAGGCCTGCTTGGAAATGCCTTGCTTCTCGTCAGCGGGCTGGATATCATCCCAATTTTATTCTGGCTGGCAAACCCAAAAACAGTGAGCAACTTTGCGTCCCTACAAGGCGATCTCGAGCAGTGGAATGAACAGATCACGGCATGGCTCGGTGCGCTATCCTGGGTTCCACATCACGTGGCTGCATTGATCGCATGCCTGGTCGGAATTATGCTGCTGCAGACAATCCGCAGGAAGTCAACATTCCAACAATTAAAAATAACGGTTGTCATTGGCCTGGCTTTTGCCTCTGCAATTGGTCTTTCCGTTTTTGTGACTCTGGTATTCGTATTCTTTTGGGGAATCTGGCTGACTGTTTTCTTTTTTCAGAAGGAACGCAAGTTGGGTTTGCTCATGGTGCTTGCAGGAATGATTGCGTTGATAGCCGCCAGTCCATTTCTTCTGGGGCTAATTACCCCCGGCTATTCATCCACTGGTCACGACTTACCCATCGCGCTGTCCGTGCGTGTTTTCAGGCCTATCATTCCATTGGTGATTACATATCCGCCTGCCTTGCTAAATTTGGTGTTCCTCCTTCTGCTCCCCATCAACTACCTCGTGGAGTTGGGGTTTTTCTTTATCACTGGTCTATTATGGATACAGCAACACAATAAGAGGCAGCTGCAACAGAACCCTTTCTATATCTCGGAGACCATTCTGCTTCTAGTAACCTTATTGATTGGTTCATTTGTCCGCTCGACAACAATCGAGACCAATGATTTTGGTTGGCGCGCCTGGCTACCCGGGCAATTTGTTCTCCTCATCTGGAGCGTTGACGTCGTCAATGCATTGATTCCAAATGGTTGGCGCAATATTGCATCAATTTCAAACCAAACGCAGAAACTCATTCGCCAGCTCGCGATTCTTCTTGCCATTGGATTGCTGACCACGATCGCCAACATTGTTCTTCTTCGCACTTGGCCTTTAATGGTTGACGCAGGCATAGCTAATTTTCCCAATGGCCTAAGCCCCGATACTCAACTTGGAAAACGGACATTGGCAGCGCGCCAAGCCTATGACTATGTAAATGAGAAGACGCCTGAAGCGACAATTATAGAATCCAACCCAATTGGTATCCTAGATATACCGATTGGTCTCTATGCGAATCGACAAATAGCTGCATCGGCCCACACAGCCTTTGGTGTTTCGGCAGAGGAATTCGAATCCCGCATTTCTCGTATTGCAACCATCTTCAATGGAACAAACTGGGACACAATGGACCAGACCTGCAAAGAAAATTCCATCAACTTGCTTATTGCAAATGATCTCGACCCGCTATGGAAGAATCTTCCCGTCCTGGAGCAGCAGCGCCAGCCACTTTATCAGAATCAGTATTATGCGATCTTTCCCTGCGGGAATCCTGTCAATCCCTGACACCGGTCAGGGCGTACACTGGCTAAGAACTCCGGGGCCGATCTGATTATCGCAAATCAAATCCTCCTTCAACAAAAATCGGAATGGAGGGCTGAATAAATTTCCAACCTTGGTTGTCCACCCCTCCGGTCCAGGGATTGAGACACTTATCCATTCATCAGCAGTGAGCGTGTTGGGATGATCAAATTCAGGAACGAAGGACTGGGCAATTGAAGGCGGATGCTTAAAATACTGATCAAAAACAAACGGTGAAAGAGATGGAAAATCATAGCGAACGGTCCGCACAATAGAGCGGTTAATTTCGTAAATAGGCGTCAGCGCGCCCAGGAAAAGAAAGCCCAAAATAACCGCGCGCGGGATAACACTCTTGTTTGTTTCAAGGAAGCGGGCACAACCGAGCATGAGGATATAAAGCGCCGGGATTGTGGTCCGCATCATAAAATCCCAGCTGCCTCCGAAATTAACAAACGGGGCAAAAACCAAAAAAAAGCCGGCAACATACCACGTCCAATCATTCTTATTACCGGGCAATAACAAAAACCACATCAACAGCCATTCGAGGAGGAGGAACAGCACATAAACTGCCGGGGAAGCAGGCAAGCCAAAACTTCGCGATTGTGCAGAAAGATTTGTTGAAAAGAAAAGTAAGGCAATACTTCCAATCATTACCCCCGTCAAGTTCTCAATCGTGAACACGCGTTGCAAAATAATTCCCGTCCAGCTTCGAGGTAATTTATCACTGATCAGCTTATATATTTCATCTATTAAGCGCCCGCCGACAAAGGGAAGCATACCCAATGCGGGCAATGGGGCAAAGAAAAAGCAAAGTCCCGCCAGAAAGACATCCTTCTTGATATTAGACGCAGTGACCAATAAAGACATGATCAGAAGGGCTGGAACAAACTGATTGTATGTCCAGTAAAGCTCGGTGGTGAAGGATGAATATTGTAACGAGCCTGCCCACCATTCCAGATGCTGGATCGGCGGCCACAAATGGGGATATGTGTATCCCGGCACATTTTGCAACAGAAGGACACCTACAAAATCCATCCCGCTAAAGAATATCACGAGCAGTGCCGCCTTCAAAAAAGAGAGCCTCAATTTGAGGGCAGTCAAGACAATTGACAAAACAATACCCAAATAAGTCCACATGAAGAGAGAAAAGTTCGCAACTCCCCACCCTAATAACTTGCCCACCAACGCCGACGGGAGCCAAAATCCAAAATAATATGACAAAATAACCACTGGCTGAACGCCGAACTGATTTGCAATTGCTGGGTCAAGATGATATAGGACGGGCCATGGGTAATTGATGAGGTCGCGGAAAACCGCATTGCGGCTATGATGATCCCAATTTTGAAAAGAGTAGCCTCCAACGCCAGACAAAAGAAGCCAGACACCCAATACAACAACCAACGAAATAAAATCGCTTTTCTTGAATTCCATGCCTTCTTCAGCGGGCATGGATTGCCATCCAAAGACCAGCCCCCCGATAATTATCAAAAAAACAATCACCGCGGCAATTATATTAAGCCAGCCAAAAATAAAAAGAATAAAAGGGATTAGCAAATATACATAAGCAATTCTCTTTACTGTGGTTATATTGATCATGTTTGCTAACAAAAGGCTTCCGGCCAAAACCGGAAGCCTTCTATCTCCGCTCGATATTATCCGTTGATACTGGGTGCCGGCGCTTTCGACCGCATGATCGCCCAGGCCAGGACACCAATCAGGACGAAAGCCACAATCCAGACGGCCCACAGAGCGACGCCGGTCACACCTGCGTATTGAACCACAATCGGTGCGATGATGACGGAAACAAGGTTCACGACTTTGATCATCGGGTTCAACGCGGGGCCTGCCGTATCTTTGAATGGGTCGCCAACAGTATCACCCACCACGCTGGCTTTGTGGCGCTCGGAGCCTTTGCCGAGATTCTTCTTCGGGTCCTTCGGTTCGTCTTCGATCAGCTTCTTCGCATTATCCCATGCGCCGCCGGAGTTGTTCAGGAACACCGCGAGAAGCTGGCCTGAAAGGATAATACCCGCAAGGAAGCCGCCAAGCGCCTGCACTTGCAGGAGCAAGCCAACCACAATGGGCGTGAGGATTCCAAGCAGCGCCAGCGACACAAGCTCTTTTTGCGCGGCGGCAGTGGAGATTCCAACAGCTTGCCGATAATCCGGCTTGACTTTGCCATCCAGCACGCCAAGTTTGAACTGGCGCCGGACTTCCATAACGATCAGGGACGCGGCGCGGGAAACAGCTTGGATTGCAAATGAGGAGAACAGCCACGGTAACGCGCCGCCGATCAACATCCCGACAAAGACCTGCGGAATGTCAACGCGAATGCCTGTGGCTTGAATCTGTTCAGCAGCCGGGATGCCAAGGTTGGTCTGCGCGCGAGAAACGTCAACCAGGAACGAGCCGAACAGCGAAACCGCGGCAATCACCGCCGAACCGATCGCAACGCCTTTCGTAATCGCTTTGGTTGTGTTGCCAACTGCATCGAGATCGGCCATGATTTGCTGGGCGTCTTTGGTGGCCTTATCCGTCTGCCCAGACCAGGACATTTCGCCGATACCATTCGCGTTGTCCGAGATGGGTCCGAACGAGTCCATCGCCACGTTGTTGCCTGTAAGCGTCAACATGCCGATGCCGGTCATGGCAACACCATACAAAATATATGTAACTCTGCTCGTTGCATCTGCGCCCGGGATGGTGCCAAAGATGAAGATGGAAGCAACGATGGTCAACGCAATCACGATAATCGCCCATACCGACGACTCAAAACCAACCGAAATACCCTGCAAAATCAAAGTTGCCGGTCCGGTGTCCGCTGCTTTTTTGATTTCTGTAACGGGAGATTTATCGGTGCCGGTAAAGTATTCGGTGAGGCGATCAATTCCGATGGCCAATAAGACGCCAACGGCTACAGCCGCAGGCGTACGCCACCAGCCGCCAAGAGCAGGATTCTGCAAATAGAAGAAGCCCGCGATAAAAAACAAGACAGCCGAGATCGCAGCCGAAGAGAGAAAGCCGCGGAAAATAGCCGCCATTGCGTTGCCGCTCTTGCCGGGACCGCCGCGCACAACATACGTTCCGATAATGGATGAAAGAACACCAATACCACGCACCATCAACGGGAAGATGATCCACTCAAGGCGACCAGTCAGATGCCAGAGCGCCAGAGCCAGAATAAGTCCTGAAACGATCGTGACTTCATAGGATTCGAAAATGTCTGCGGCCATACCCGCGCAATCGCCGACGTTATCGCCGACGAGGTCTGCCACCACTGCGGGATTTCTCGGATCATCCTCAGGGATGCCGGCTTCCACTTTACCGACCAAATCCGCGCCGACATCCGCCGCCTTCGTGAAGATACCGCCGCCCACGCGCATGAACAAAGCGAGGAGCGTGCCGCCGAAACCAAAGCCAAGCAGCGCGTCCGGCGCAGCAATGCCCAAAATGATAAAGATGATTGTTCCACCCAACAAACCGAGACCATCGGTCAGCATACCGGTAATGGTTCCTGCGCGATACGCAATGCGGAGCGCGTCGCCGAACGACTTTCTGGAAGCCGCAGCCACGCGTACATTGCCTTGAACCGCCATACGCATGCCGATCTGACCGACTGTCAGCGAGAAGCCCGCGCCCATGATAAACGCGATCGCGCGCGCGATGCCGATGATCAATTGCACTGACTGCGCACTATAACCGGCAAAGCGCGTCATGGCCTCCTCTGACGGCGGCA